>JAFLTM010000002.1:29577-87672 GCA_022509225.1 Muribaculaceae bacterium | reverse complement strand
TAGAGCGTCTGCCTTACAAGCAGAGGGTCTGCGGTTCGAATCCGTAATCGCCCACTTTCCCCAAACTTTATATATTCGGATCGGATCATCCGTGAGGATGGTCCGATCATTCTTTTATCAATCAACCAATCAAGGATTCACCACATTGATGGGTCTTCCCTCGATAAAATTTTTCACATTTGAGAAAGCTATCTGCATAAGACGGGACCGAGCCTCCAGAGTAGCCCAGGCAATATGAGGGGTGATGTGAGTGTTAGGGGCAGTTAGTAAAGGATTGTCGGCAGAGGGTGGTTCAACCGACAGCACATCCGCGCAGAATGCTCTGATTTTTCCATTGTAAAGAGCTTTTGCAACGGCATCTTCATCGACCAAGGGTCCTCTCCCGGTATTAATTAAAATAACACCATCCTTCATTTTTGAAATGCTTTCGGCATTGATAATGTGTCGGGTGTCGGATGTAAGCGGACAGTGAAGACTTATCACATCCGATTCCTGCAACATTTCAGTAAAAGACACTTTTCTGACGCCATCCGGTAAATCCTCCATATCCTTTGATGTGAAGGCTGCCACATTCATACCCATATCCACAGCAATCCTGGCCACTGTCATTCCTATGCTTCCAAGTCCAACGATGCCAAATGTCTTATCTGCAAGCTCAACCAAGGGAGTGTCCCAGAAACAGAAATCACGACTTTTGACCCATTTCCCTTTCCTCACCTCAAGGGCATAGTGTTCTGTCCGGTTGGTAACCCCAAGCAATAGAGCAAAGACATGTTGAGCTACAGATTGGGTGCTGTAGGCCGGAATATTTGTCACTATTATACCATGTTTCCTTGCAGCTTCTGTATCCACTATGTTATAACCTGTGGCAAGAACACCTATATATTTCAATTTCGGAAGTTTTGCCATATCTTCCTCTGTGATAACAGTTTTATTCGTAAGCAATATTTCGGAGTCAGCCGCCCTTTCAATTAACTCCGACGGTGTGGTTCGGTCATAAACCTTGAGATTTCCCATTTCATTGAATATCTCCCACGACAAATCTCCCGGATTCAATGCAAAACCATCCAAAACTGTGATATTCATAATTCTAATTTTTATAAATTTCTTTAGTCAAACTAATAAAGTCCTCAACCCCCAGCCTTTCCGGTCTAAGGTTGAGAACCGGATCATTTCTAAGTGCGGAATCCGGCGGAAGAAGACTCGACAATGAATTCCGTAATGTCTTGCGTCTTTGGCCAAATGCCGTTTTCACAACATTTTTGAAATGTGATTCATCACAATCAATAGACACCCGGTTATTTCTCGTTAGTCGTAGCACGCCGCTTGTCACCTTGGGTGGAGGAGAAAAAACACCCGGGGGAACATCAAAAAGATACTCGCAATCATACCATACCTGCAAAAACACCGAAAGTATTCCATAAACTTTTGAACCCGGTTTGGAACATATTCTTTGTGCCACCTCTTTTTGCAACATACCGGAAACCACAGGTATGAGATCTCTATACTCCAACACTTTGAAAAATATCTGTGAAGATATATTATAAGGGTAATTGCCTATCAGTGCAAAGGAAGTGTTATCGAAAATAGTATTAAGATTCAATGTTAAAAAATCGGCATGCACAACATCAAGACCTGTAAACACCTTATGAAGAAATTCAACACTTTCCTCGTCAAGCTCCACAGCCTTTACAGTTCTTCCGTTGTCTTTAAGGAATCTTGACAGCACCCCCATGCCGGGTCCTACCTCAACAACAGGAAGCTCACCCCACTTTTTTGCCGAGGCGGGAAGTTGGTCGGGTTGAATGGTATCAGCAATACGCTTCGCTATTTCCAGATCATTGAGAAAATGTTGCCCCAACGATTTTTTAGGTTTGACTTTCGCTCCCATTGCTTAGATATTCATGGATGGCTTTGGCTGCTTTTCTTCCAGCACCCATTGCAAGGATAACAGTGGCTGCTCCGGTGACTATGTCTCCACCTGCAAAGACACCCGGTCTTGATGTGCACCCGTTTTCATCCGCCACGATACATCCGTGACGGTTGGTTTCAAGTCCTGAAGTGGTTTGCTTTATCAATGGGTTCGGACTCGTGCCAAGAGCCATTATAACTACATCACAATCAATTATAAATTCACTACCTTCCTTTTCCACCGGTCTCTTCCTCCCGGACGCATCCGGCTCACCGAGTTCCATCTCCACACATTCAATTCCCACAACCTTACCTTCATCATTGCCGAGTATCTTGACCGGATTTGTCAACATCTTGAAGATTATTCCTTCCTGCTTAGCATGATGCACCTCCTCTGCCCTCGCCGGAAGTTCGTTTTCACTTCGTCTGTAAACAATAACAGCCTCCGCACCGAGACGTTTGGCAGTCCGCACGGCATCCATGGCAACATTGCCACCTCCAACAACCACAACTTTCCTTCCCAGATAAATCGGTGTGTCATATTCACAGTCGTAGGCATGCATAAGATTTGCACGTGTCAGATATTCGTTGGCAGAGAAGACACCATTGAGATTTTCACCCTCTATCCCCATAAATTTGGGCAATCCGGCTCCGGACCCGATGAACACTGCATCAAATCCCTCCCTGTCAAGAAGATCGTCTATGGTGAAAGTTCTGCCCACAATCACATCATTTTCAAATTCAACTCCAAGCCCTTTCACCCATTCCACTTCTTTTTTCACCACCGATTCCTTGGGGAGCCTGAATTCCGGTATTCCATAAACCAACACACCCCCCAACTGATGCAACGCCTCAAAGACCTTCACTTCATAACCAAACTTAGCAAGATCGGTTGCACATGCCAAGGAAGCCGGTCCTGCACCTATAAGAGCCACTTTCTTTCCGTTACGTGTAATTTCCGGTTTTGGAAGCTCATTCTGGTGGGCTATTGCCCAGTCTCCTACATATCTTTCCAAAGAACCGCACGCCACCGGCGTTCCCTTTATGCCGAGGATACATGCACCCTCACACTGCTTTTCCTGAGGACAAACCCTGCCGCAAACACTTGGCAGGGAGTTGTCTTGGGAGATTATGGCGTATGCTCCCTCCTCATTATGTTCCGTGAGCTGATAGATAAATTCCGGAATCTTTATATGCACCGGGCATGCCGCTACACATCGGGGATTGTTGCAGTTTAGACAACGTGTCGCCTCAAGATAAGCCTCTTCCGGACTATAGCCATGGCTCACTTCTCTAAAATTGCCGGCACGTTCAATCGGGTCTTGTTCCCTCATAGGGACTCTGGGTATTCTGTTAGCCATGGCAGTTGCATTTATGGGTTTCAGGATTGGTCTTGGGATTATCTTTATACATTGTCTGTCGCCGCATGGCCTCATTGAAATCAACCTTGTGGCCGTCAAATTCAGGACCATCAACACACGTGAATTTCGTTTCACCCCCCACGGTGACACGGCAGGCACCGCACATACCTGTGCCATCCACCATAAGGGAATTTAACGACACAGTGGCGGGAAGATTATATTCCTTAGCAGTGAGCACTGCATATTTCATCATAATCATAGGTCCAATTATAACACACCTGTCATATCTCTTCCCTTGATTGGCCATAAGGTCTGTCATAAGAGCCGTGACATTGCCGTGGAAACCTTCCGAGCCGTCGTCAGTACAGAGGTAAACATTGGCGACACTTTGCATTTCCGCCACATAAGTGAACAGATCTTTGGTTTTTGCACCAATTATCACATCAGCCACCACGCCCCGTTCGCGCAGCCATTTGACCTGCGGATATACGGGAGCAGTGCCTACACCACCTGCAACAAAAAGAATCCTTAGTTTCTGCAAATCATCAGCCGACATCTCTGTCAGATCGCTCGGATTGCCCAAAGGCCCGGCGAAATCGTCGAAACATTCCCCGGCTTGAAAAGAATTTATCTTGCGTGTAGAAATTCCTATTGACTGAGTCACAATGGTGACTGTGCCGTCATTTTTATCATAGTCGCATATTGTGAGGGGTATCCTTTCTCCATATCTGTCGGTCCTCACTATGATGAATTGTCCCGGATGTGCTGAAGCTGCAACTTTTGGCGCCTTCACCTTCATTTCCACTATATTCGCGGCCAATTCCCTTCTTGTCACTATTTCAAACATTATTTCAATCTTTTATGTGGCTGCGCCGATTTAACTGATGCGAATATAATTAAAAACAGTGACAATGTGGGTAAAATATGGGATTTCCGAAATTGGTGAGATAGAAAATTTGTGTTAAATTTGCGTTTATATGTGCCTTTGTTAAGGCGAAAACAAATCATGAAATTTCATAAAATCAGCAAAAATGGGAAAATATATTGTAAGTATCGGTGATTCAAATAAATATGAAGTTGAATTCCCCGGAAGCATTGATGATTTCAAAAACTCCTCTCAAATAAAAGAATTAAAGGAGAAGGCAACAGATTTTCTGAAAGAAAAATTTCCGATGGGAGGGTTTGCCGATATCGTGCCTTTCCATATAGAGGAGGCTCACGGAACAACTAATTATCCTAAACTTGACATGACAAATATCTCCGATATGCTGAAATCGGCAACAACCCAGATAGGAGTAGAAAAATTCACAGACAAATTAAATCTCAACGCTCCGTTCGACAAAGACTGAAAAAAGTTGGATCACAGATTTGATTTCCTTGTTATTGGTGGCGGCATTGCAGGAATGAGCTTTGCATTGAAGGCAGCCGCCAAAGGGAGTGTGGCGCTGATATGCAAAACCACCCTTGAAGAAGCCAACACTTTTTATGCCCAGGGAGGAGTGGCAAGTGTCACAAACCTTGAGGTTGACAATTTCTCCAAACATATAGAAGACACGATGATAGCTGGCGACTGGCTATCGGATAGAGCAGCTGTGGAGAAGGTTGTTAAAAATGCACCCGAACAGATTAAGGAGCTTATCGGATGGGGGGTGGATTTTGACAAAAACACCGACGGTTCGTTCGACCTACATCGAGAGGGAGGACATTCAGAATTCAGGATTCTACATCATGCCGACAACACTGGTGCCGAGATTCAGGAAAGTCTCATCAAAAGGATAAAGGAACATCCCGGCATACATATCTATGAGCGCCATTTCGCTCTTGAAATAATAACCCAACACCATTTAGGTAAAATAGTGACCCGACGCACACCCGACATCACCTGCTATGGCGCATACGTGCTGGATGAAATCTCGGGGAAAGTTGAGAAATTTCTTGCCAAGGTAACCGTGATGGCCACCGGCGGCGTAGGAGCTGTCTATACCACAACCACCAATCCCCTCATAGCCACTGGTGACGGCATAGCCATGGTGTATAGGGCTAAAGGCACGGTGAAAGATATGGAATTCATCCAGTTTCATCCCACGGCCCTCTATCATCCGGGCGACAGGCCCTCATTCCTTATCACTGAAGCTATGCGCGGATACGGCGCCGTGCTGAAAGACCATGAGGGAAGGGAATTCATGCACAAATATGATTCGAGGCTTTCCCTTGCTCCACGTGATATTGTGGCTCGGGCGATAGACTCAGAAATGAAACAATCGGGCACAGATCATGTATTTCTTGATGTGACCCACAAAGATCCTGAAGAGACTAAAAAACATTTTCCGAATATCTATGAAAAATGTCTGTCGTTGGGCATAGACATAACCAAAGAGATGATACCTGTTGCTCCGGCAGCCCATTATTTATGCGGCGGAATCAAGGTTGATCTTAACGGGGAGTCGTCGATCAAGCGTCTTTACGCAATAGGGGAATGCAGTTGCACGGGTCTTCACGGAGGGAATCGTCTGGCGAGTAACTCTCTGATTGAGGCAGTGGTCTATGCCGATGCCGCAGCACGCCACAGCATAACAATGATTGATGGATATGATTTCCGTGAAGATGTGCCCGAATGGAATGACGAAGGCACCGTTCATCCGGAAGAAATGGTGCTCATTACACAGTCGGAAAAAGAGGTTAATCAGATCATGGGATATTACGTAGGGATTGTGAGAAGCGACCTGCGTCTCGACCGCGCTTGGAACAGGCTTGACATCCTTTATGAAGAAACCGAGAAGCTTTTCAAGCAGAGTAAACCCACACGGGAGTTATGTGAATTAAGAAATATTATAAATGTGGCCTACCTCATAATGCGGCAGGCCAGAGAGAGAAAGGAAAGCCGGGGATTGCACTACACGTTAGACTATCCTCCGAATAATCATACTGAAAAGTAATAAAATATAAAGTGCGAATAAATTTTTTATCTATGGGATTTTTGCTAACCGCAATGTCGGTGGTAGCTCAAAGTCCTGACGGTCCAAAACCTGCACATGATGTGAGCGTGAGCAGAAATCTCGCAACATTCAATTCAATTGTAAAGGAACTTGAACTGAATTATGTCGACACCATAAGACCCAAAGAGGCTTTTGAGGCGGCAATCGGAGCCTTTCTGTCGACAGTTGACCCATACACAGAATATTACAGTGCCGACGAACGTAATGACCTGACCCAGATCACCACCGGGCAATATGACTATGGCGGCATCGGAAGTTATATCATGCAGCGCGACGGATCTTCCTATATATCAGGACCCAGACAGGGGGCACCGGCAGCAAAAGCCGGCTTGCGGTCAGGCGACAAGATAATACGCGTTGACTCGGTCGACACTTCCAATATGGGATCGGAAAAGGTTTCAAGCCTGTTAAGAGGTCTCAGCGGCACTCCGGTTACAGTAACAGTGGTGAGACCCTTTGTTGAAGATTCCATACTGACTTTCAATATTGTGAGAGGCAAATTATCTGATCCCTCGGTTCCCTACTGGGGTGTGATTGACGGAAACACCGGTTATATCAGACTCACACAATTCCTTGCCGACAGCGGGAAAGATGTGTATGAAGCATTAAAGGCATTCAAGGCTAATCCTGATGTTACCCAGATTGTGCTTGATTTAAGAAGCAACGGGGGTGGACTGCTCGAGCAAGCCGTGGATATTCTTGGAAATTTTCTGCCCAAGGGCACAGAGGTTTTAAGAACAAAAGGGAAAGACGCGAACCTTGAAAAAATCTATAAGACCACCAAGACTCCTATTTTCCCCGACATTCCCCTCGCCGTGTTGATAGACGGAGGTTCAGCCTCATCTTCAGAGATTACCGCCGGTGCAATCCAGGATCTTGACAGGGGTGTGCTGATCGGTTCAAGAAGCTTCGGCAAGGGATTGGTGCAGTCGACGCGACCCCTCCCATTCGAGGGGCTGCTAAAGGTGACTGTGGCAAAATATTATACACCTTCCGGAAGATTGATCCAAGCTTTAGACTATTCTCACCGTAATCCAGACGGGTCTGTGGCAAGGACGCCCGACTCTCTCACAAATGTGTTTCACACTGCAGCCGGCAGAGAGGTGAGAGACGGCGGTGGACTCACACCCGATGTGACTGTGGAATGGGACAAAGTAAGTTCTTTGCTCTATAATCTTGTCACTACAAACAAGATTTTTGATTATGCCACAAAATACGCCAACACGCATGATTCAATACCCGGTGCCTGGGAGTTTGAAATCACCGATGAAATGTATGAACAATTCAAGCAAAGTTTTGACCCGACGACCCTGAACTACGATAAAAATCTCGACATGCTCCTGAAGCAACTCAGAGAAACCGCTCAGGCGGAAGGATATATGACAAGCGCGACAGAAGCTGCCATAGACTCCTTGGCTCCTCTCCTGTCGAACAATCCCTCGCTAGATCTGGATAATAAAAAAGAGGAGATTTCAGAATATATTACAGGAGAGATAGCAGAAAGATATTATTTTGAACCCGGACGCCTTATCCAAAGCCTGAAACGCGACAAGGCATTACAAACAGCAAAAGAAATCCTTTCCGACAGGGAAAAGCTTAACACTATTCTGGGGAAAAAGAAATAGATCAGTGAAACTCAGCGAAGCTGCCCAAATATTCGCCACCGATATCAGAATCGAGGCTCTTAATGATTCTCTAAAAGACCGGAGCAAACAACGCATTTCCCTGAAAGGATTACACGGAAGTGCAGCAGCCATGCTGTTTTCATCTCTACCCAAGGCTGCGCGTCCTTATATAATTGTGGCAGATGATCCCGATGCTGCCGGATACATGTTTCATGACCTCAGCCAGATTGCCGGTGAAACCAACGTTGCAATTTTTCCGAGCGGTTTCAGGCGTGACATAAAATATGGTCAACAGGATGCACCGTCAAATATACTCCGGACCGAGACTCTTGACTCATGGCACGACAAGAATCATCCCGTCTGGGTGGTGACATCACCTGAAGCGTTGGCTGAAAAAGTACCCTCACAAAATATACTTGAAGACTCTACCCTGACTCTCACAACTGGCAGACAGGCAGAGATGAATAAAATTAAATCAAGGTTGAGAGAATTAGGGTTCAAAGAAACTGACTATGTCTATGAACCGGGTCAGTTTGCAGCAAGGGGCTCAATCCTTGATGTTTATTCTTTCTCCGGCGAATTGCCTTATCGTATTGATTTCTTTGATGACGAAATAGACTCAATCAGAGTTTTCAATATCGAGACCCAGCTTTCTGAAAAGAAAATTGACAGCGTTTCCATTATTCCATCCGATCTGGTCAAAACAGAAGGCGAAGGCACCAGTCTTCTTGAATTTGCCGGGAAAGACACTATAATCATCGCCCAATCTTTTTCCTGGCTAAAAAACCGGATTGAAGAAATTTGTAGTGAAAAAATGTCGGAGGCTGTCACAATAACCGGAGAAGGGGATTCCAAAGCTTTGGAAAAAAGAGTTGACTGCGCCGATTTCTTTAAACATCTTGAAAAACTGAAACAGATCGAATATGGCAATGGCGCGGGCGATGCTGAAAGATTCAATGCCGATTCTGTGATAAGGTTCAACACCAACCTGCAGGCATTATACCACAAAAACTTTGATCTGATAGTTTCCTCTTTCACAGATTTCCTTGATAAGGGATACCAAATACTTATACTGAGCGACACTCCATATCAGACCGACAGGTTAAAGGCAATATTCGAAGACCGGGGAGACAACATTCCGTTCATTCCGGTGGAACATACCCTTCATGAAGGATTTGCCGACCATGATACAAAAACATGTTTTTTCACCGACCATCAGATATTCGACCGATTTCATAAATACAACCTGAAGAGCGACCGTGCAAGGGGAGGCAAACTGGCCTTGTCGCTGAAAGAACTCAGTCAGATAGAGACAGGCGATTTCATTGTTCATGTGGATCATGGAATAGCCAGATTCGGCGGGTTGATTAAGACTGATGTGAACGGGAGACCTCAGGAAATGCTGAAACTATATTTTCAGAATGACGACCTGGTGCTTGTGAGCATCCATGCACTTCATAAACTTTCCAAGTATCGGGGGAAGGAAGGTGTGCCCCCGAAGATAAGCAAGCTGGGCTCCGGAGCATGGGAAAGGCTCAAAGAGAAGACCAAGACCAAAATGAAGGATATCGCCCGCGACCTCATCAAGCTTTACGCCGAAAGACGCAGGCAGAAAGGATTCTCCTACACTCCCGATTCCTATTTGCAACATGAGCTTGAGGCAAGCTTTATTTATGAAGACACCCCCGACCAGATAAAGGCTATGTCGGATATTAAGGGCGACATGGAGTCTGATCGTCCTATGGACCGCCTTATATGCGGGGATGTGGGCTTTGGGAAGACGGAAATTGCCATCCGCGCTGCCTTCAAGGCTGCCGCCGATAATAAACAGACTGCGGTTTTAGTGCCAACCACAGTATTGGCAATGCAGCATTACCATACATTCTCCGAACGTCTTAAAGACCTGCCTGTGAGGGTTGAGTTCATTTCCCGGGCAAAAAAACCTAAGGAGTTGAAGCAGATTCTGGCTGATCTGGAAGCCGGGAAAATAGATATTCTCATTGGCACACATAAACTTATAGGGAAAGATGTGAAGTTCAAGGATCTTGGATTGCTGGTTGTGGATGAGGAACAGAAATTCGGTGTTGCAGTAAAAGAGAAACTGCGTCAGCTGAAAACCAATGTCGACACATTGACAATGAGCGCAACACCGATACCGCGTACACTTCAATTTTCACTCATGGGGGCTCGCGACCTTTCATCACTCAACACTCCTCCCGCCAACAGAAGGCCGATTGAGACCAATGTGTCGTCTTTTGACGATGAGGTTATCAAAGAGGCTGTGGAATTTGAACTAAGCCGTAACGGTCAAGTGTTTTTCATTTCAAACCGTATAGAGAATCTTGCCACTATAGAAAACACATTGCGACGTCTGGTGCCCGGCGTGAGAATAGTCACCGCACACGGACAGATGCCTCCCGAGAAAGTTGAGAAAGCCATACTTGATTTTGCCGCACACGATTACGATGTCTTGCTTTCCACCACAATAGTGGAAAATGGGATTGATATGCCCAATGTCAATACAATCTTGATTAACAATGCTCACAATTTCGGGTTGAGCGAGCTTCACCAGCTAAGAGGCAGAGTGGGAAGAAGCAACAAAAAAGCTTTTTGCTATCTGCTCGTGCCTTCCGGCTCTCCATTAACACCGGTGGCACGAAGAAGACTGCAGGCCATAGAGAATTTCAGCGATCTGGGAAGCGGGATACACATTGCGATGCAAGATCTGGATATCCGGGGGGCCGGCAATTTGTTGGGAGCAGAACAAAGCGGTTTCATCGCTGATTTGGGTTATGAAACCTATCAAAAGATTCTGAGGGAATCCGTTTTTGAATTAAAAACCGAGGAATTCCCCGATGAATTTGAAGATATAAACCCTGTCAAAGATGGGGAATATGTTGCAGATTGTGTAATAGAAAGTGATCTTGAGCTTCGTCTTCCACCTGAATATGTGCCGCAGGAGAGCGAAAGGATAAGCCTATATCAGCAGCTTGACAACATGGAGAAACCTGAACAAACAGAACAGTTCAGGGAGCACCTGCGCGACAGGTTCGGACCGATACCTCTGATATCGGAAGAACTTATAAAAGTTGTCCCGCTCAGAATGGCAGCCCGACGACTTGGAATTGAGAGACTGGTGCTCAAAGAAAACAAATTAAGACTTTTCTTTGTTGGAGCTGACAATCTCGCCTACTATAAAAGCCCTGCTTTCGGACGCGTGCTTGCCTATGTTCAGGAAAACCCAAAAAGATGCGAACTGAGAGAAGTGAAAGGCAAGAACTCTATTCTTATTTCCAATGTGTCAACAGTCAGCGAGGCTCTTGAGATTTTAACCAAGATGGAGGCTTCCACTCCTATATGAAAGCCTCTTTTTCAATAAGCCTTTACATGTGAGTCATAAAATTGTTTTTGCATCTTGCAACTTTGTTAGTTAATTTTGCAAATTGAACATTTTATCATTCTGTATAATTCAGAATCGATTAACATCAACATCACAACGATCTTCTTCAGATGGATAGAAATACCGTCATAGGACTTTTATTAATGGCAGCCGTTTTCTTCGGATTTATGTGGTTCGCACCTAAAGATAAGGTGGAACTTCCTGCCGAAGACACGGAACCTGCACCTCCTATAGAAAATGTCACCGCAATAGATTCACTCTCACCGTCGGAATTAAAATGGCTCGTTAGAAACATAATAGACAACGGTGAGACTGTAACCGCCTCAGATTCCACTACCATACACAGGTATTCTACCGGACTGATAAATCTAACTTCCGATGGAAATTATGTGTCGGGAACTGTGAACGTGGATGGCACCGACCTGGATTGGGGGAAAGTGGCGGCAGGCGACCTCTCCGGCATGACAGCCCAACAGCAACGCAAGGCTATAGAGATTGTAAGGGAAGCTTCTGCTGCACTTGGCAGATACGGTAAGTTCGCCCAATTTCTGGTGGGGAAAGATTCTGTAATTAACCTTGAAAATGACGTCATTTCTCTTCAGTTTAATGCAAAATCGGGCACTGTGACTCGTGCCGAACTGAAAAAATATGACACCGAATATTCACCTGATGAAACCAAAACAAGAAAAGAGAAGGTCGTTATTTTTGAAAACGGCACAAATTCTCTCCAGTTTCAGATACCGTTGAGCCAAGAAATTGCAACGGGTGATCTTTATTTCGTGCCCAATGTGCTTAACGACACAACAATCCTCATGACATTGCCGATTGCTGACGATGCTTATTGGGGTCTGGAATACACACTCCCCAAAGGCGACTCATATATGCTTGGAATAAAGGTGGTGCAAAAAAATATGGCACCCTATATTGAAAGCAATAATAAAAATCTCGGTATTGACTGGTCGCAGCAACTGATTCGTCAGGAAAAGGGAAAAATGTTTGAGGAACGGAATTCCGCGCTCTATTATAAATATGCCGGCGGTTCTGTTGAACATTTGTCGGAAAATAAGAATGATGGGGAAGAGAGAAAAGCCAAAATCAGATGGATAGGATTTAAAAATCAATTCTTTTCATCGGTTCTTATATCTGAACGTCCTTTCAACACAGCTGATTTCCAATCGCAAGTATTGAAAGACCAGCCTTATTTTCTCAAGAATTTCCAGACTCAGGCACAGGTTAACGATTATGACTGGAACCGGAATGAGGCGGCAAGTTTTTCTTTGTTCATAGGTCCCAACCTCTATCCTCTCCTTTCAGACCTCAGCGATGAAACCATTGCAGATGAGAATCTTCAACTCACCAAGCTGATTCCTTTGGGATGGTCGGTTTTCCGTTGGATAAACACGGGGGTTATCATTCCGATATTCAATTTCCTCGGATCGTTCATTTCAAATTGGGGAATTGTGATACTCGTGATGACATTCTTCATCAAGATAGTTCTGTTCCCGCTTACATATAAGAGTTATCGGAGTCAGGCAGTGATGCGTATCCTTCAGCCTCAGGTGAAAGAAATCAACGATAAATATCCGGGAAAAGCAGATGCACTCGTTAGACAACAAAAAATGATGGCATTGTATAGCAAAGCGGGTGCAAGCCCCATGTCAGGGTGTCTCCCCATGTTGCTGCAGATGCCTATATTGTTTGCAATGTTCACTTTCTTCCCATCGGCGATTGAACTCCGCGGACAAAGTTTTCTTTGGGCACATGACCTTGCGGCTCCTGACGCCATTATTTCCTGGAGCGGACACATCCCTCTAATCACAGACTATTTCGGCAACCATATATCGCTGTTCTGTTTATTGATGACAGTGACCAATATAATATATACCCGCATAAATATGCAAAATTCTGCAAACCAGATGCCGGGTATGAAATGGATGATGTATCTGATGCCTGTTTTCTTCATGATATTTTTCAATAATTATGCATCAGGTTTATCCTATTATTACTTCCTGTCTTTGCTTATAACAATAGCACAAACCTATTCTTTCAGATATATTATAAAAGAGGAAGACGTCAAGAAAAAGATGGCGGAAAATGCCAAGAAACCTAAAAAGAAGAGCGGGTTTATGGCACGTCTTGAAGAAATGCAGAAGCAACAGCAGGCTATGCTCAGAGAGCAACAGAAAAAAGCTCAGAGACGTTGAGGCCGCACATCCTGACTTGTTTAGACCGATTCCTTAGCAACCAGATATGAAGGAACTCCGGATAATCAGGATAGTCCTCGCAATTATTTTCTTTGTCGGGGCGGTTGCGTATCTCGCAATAGGCTTCGTGGTGCATCCGGCTCTGAAATTTGTTGAAAAGGCCCAGATTATACCGTCTTCAATTGCCACCTGCCTTGGTGCCGTTATTTTTTGGTTTGTTATCACTCTTTTGTTGGGAAGGTTATATTGTTCCACTGTTTGTCCTGTAGGAACACTTCAGGATATCTTTGCCAAAGGAAGAAAACTCATCAAACCACTCAATAAACCCTATTCCTATAGGCCCGCTTCCAAAATGAGGTTTTATATCCTCGGGGTCTATATCTTTTGTGTCATAGCCGGAGTGGCGGCCGTGCCTTTCTGGATTGAACCCTGGAGCATAATCACTAATATATCAGGCGATCTTCATCCGGCAGCAGAAAGAGTGGAATGGATAAGGGTAGGTATAGGCGTAACATCCGGAATTGTGGCAGGGGGAATCTCTGCTTTGCTAATAATCATAGTGGCTCTTTTCACGGGTAGAGGTTTCTGCACAGACATCTGTCCTATCGGCACAGCCCTCGGATGTTTCAGCAATTACACACTTTACCACATTGAAATCGACCCCGACAGATGCATCAATTGCATGAAATGTGAGGATATCTGTCCTTCGCAATGCATAAAGGTGGTGTCACGTCATGTCGATAATTCCAGATGTATAAGATGTTTTGATTGTGGACATGTCTGCCCAAATGATGCCATCCGGCTACAAATCAATAGAAACCGGCGAGCCACTCCCCTTATGTCTCCAACAGGAAAACTTTCAACAGATCAATAAATGAAACAATACACCGACTTACTGAAACATATACTTGAGCATGGCGTCGTGAAAGAAGACAGAACCGGCACCGGCACGATTTCTATTTTCGGATATCAGATGCGGTTCGACCTATCAAAAGGATTTCCTCTTGTCACAACAAAAAAAGTGCATCTCAAAAGTATTATTCACGAATTGCTGTGGTTTTTAGCCGGCGATACCAACGTGAAATATCTTCAAGACAACGGTGTGAGGATATGGAACGAATGGGCTGATCCTGACGGTTCTTTGGGACATATCTACGGTTATCAATGGCGGTCATGGCCTGATTACGACGGAGGTTTCATCGACCAGATTGCACAAGCCGTGAAAACAATCAAAGAGAATCCTGACTCACGCAGAATCATAGTAAGTGCATGGAACGTGGCCGATCTCGACAAGATGAACCTCCCTCCATGTCATTGTTTTTTCCAGTTTTATGTAGCCGACGGCAAACTATCGTTGCAATTGTATCAACGTAGCGCTGATTGTTTTCTCGGGGTGCCGTTCAACATTGCAAGTTATGCGCTCCTGTGTATGATGGTGGCGCAGGTGTGTGATTTGAAACCGGGAGATTTTATCCATACTCTGGGGGATGCGCATATCTATAGAAACCATCTCGATCAGGTGGAATTGCAATTACAGAGGGAACCTCGACCTTTGCCTAAAATGAAAATCAATCCCGAAGTTAAAAATATATTCGATTTTAAATATTCTGATTTTCATCTTGAGGATTATGACCCACACCCTGCAATCAAAGGTGAGGTGAGCGTGTGAAGAAATATTATTGAAGCAAACTATTAACATATCTAAACCATGACGAGAAAAATATTGCCTTGGATTTGTGCAATTTCATTAGTTACAGGCTATTTAAATGCCCAGACATTAAGTCTGTCTCCCAATAATATAGATGAAATTTTGGAAGCCATGACGCTTGAAGAAAAGGCGGCTCTTTTGGTGGGAGGAGGTAACCGTGTCTTCAATGGAGAGGGCACAACCATTGGCAAAACTGAAGACCTTGTACCGGGTGCAGCCGGCATAACCACCCCGATACCGCGTCTCGGAATTCCACCGACGGTGCTAACCGACGGACCTGCCGGGGTGAGGATTTCACCCACAAGAAAAGGAACCTCAGAAACTTTTTATGCGACCGGTTTTCCGGTTGGCACAGCCCTTGCATCAACTTGGAATACACAATTGGTGGAGGAAGTGGGTAAAGCCATAGGTAATGAAGTGCTGGAATATGGTTGTGACGTGCTTCTTGCTCCGGGCATGAACATTTTCAGGTCGCCTCTGAATGGAAGGAATTTTGAATACTACTCGGAAGACCCTGTAGTCACCGGTAAGATAGCAGCAGCCTATGTGAATGGCATTCAATCCAACGGAGTGGGGACTTCGTTAAAGCATTACGCTGCTAATTCACAGGAAACCAATAGATTGGCTGTTGACGAAGTAGTTTCTCCGAGAGCTCTTCGTGAAATTTATCTCAAAGGTTTTGAAATTGCCGTGAAAGAGGCTAATCCCTGGACAATAATGTCGAGTTATAACAGACTAAACGGGCCCTACACACAAGAAAACGGTGAACTTCTCACCAGCGTGTTGAGAGACGACTGGGGTTTCAATGGCATTGTCATGACCGACTGGACAGGACGCCGAAACACGTTGAATCAAGTATTGGCAGGTAACGACCTGATGGAACCGGGAATGAAAATTCAGGTGGAAGACATTATTGAACTGGTAAATACCGGAAAGTTACCCATTGAGGAGGTTGATCGAAATGTGAAAAGAATGTTGGAATATATCGTGAAAACCCCTCATTTCCGAAATTATAAATTCAGTAACAAACCTGATTTGGGAAAACATGCCCAAATCACAAGGAAAGCGGCTACCGAGGGTATGGTTTTATTGAAAAATGAGGGCAATGCTCTCCCGCTAACGGGCATAGACACTGTTGCCCTTTTCGGGATCTCTTCTTATGATTTTTTGGCCGGTGGCACCGGATCAGGAGATGTGAACAAACCTTATGTAGTTGATCTGCTGGAAGGATTCAACAATGCAGGTATTACAGTTTTGCCAGACTTGAAAGATCTTTATTTGTCATATAAAAATTATGAAGAAAATAAGAGAAGGATGGAGGAAGGTAATGACTCTTGGATTTTAGGGAGGATTCCCCTTAATGAAATGCCTTTGTCAAGAGACATCATTGACCGTCAGGCTAAAATCGCAGATATAGGAGTTATCACACTGGTTCGCCAGGCCGGTGAGGGTGCAGACCGAAGCATTGACAACGATTTCAATCTTTCAGAAGTTGAACGTCAATTGATTACTGATGTTTCCGATGCATTTCACATGCAACATAAACCGGTGGTGGTGATTCTGAATATGGGAAGTGTGATAGAGACTGCGTCATGGAAAAATTATCCTGACGCTATCCTTGTGGCATGGCAACCCGGTCAGGAGGGTGGAAATTCTGTTGTTGATGTTCTCACCGGGGTGGAAAATCCTTCAGGGAAACTCACGATGACATGGCCTGTCAACGTGATGGATCATCCTTCATCTCTAAATTTCCCGTTGAAAGGTGAAAATGAAAAATCTCATAACCGTTGGGAAAGAAATAAAGAAACGCGCAATTATGACTATACCCTTCATGAAGAGGGAATCAATGTGGGCTATCGGTATTTTGACACAGCCGGCAAACCGGTGTCTTATCCTTTTGGATATGGTCTGTCGTACACTAATTTCAAATATTCCAAACCCACGATCATGCCCATCGGTGACGGTTTCACTGCTACAATCAAAGTCACCAACACGGGTGACAAGGCAGGCAAAGAGGTGGTGCAGCTTTACGTTTCCGCCCCTTCCTCCGACATTGAGAAACCGTCAAACGAACTGAAAGCTTTTGCAAAGACCAAGCTTCTTAAGCCGGGAGAAAGTCAAGTGATCAGAATGAATGTAAGCGACTACAGTTTGTCCTCCTACCATGAAAACACCCATAGTTGGGTGGCAGACAAAGGTATCTATAAGGTTAAATTCGGGGCTAATATAAATGACATCAAGGAGACTCTGGATTACAAATTAAACAAAACCTTAAGCTGGGAAACATCTGATGTTTTGCATCCTTCAGTGCATCCTTAATTCCCCAATTACTGTTGATTTAAGGTTTTAATCAAATCCAAAGGCGATATTGTCGATATACAGGGTAAGACCCTCGGTTCCAACGAAAGGCTCCCCGCAAGAAGAAGAAGCCATGACAAGCACATGAGTTGGTGTGGCATCTGCAGGCGCCCACCCAACTTCTTCCACCGGCACAAGTTTCCCTTTGGAATTCCTGGCGTAGTATGCCTTGTCTCCGTTTAGCAGCCCCATCCATGATTTATAGAAGGGCTCCTTGGTTATGTCACCATAATGAATCGGGAGCTGATGCCCGTTTGTCCATGCAATGCTTTTGTTGTATCGTTCTCTGCCGGTGCCTACCCTTTGCGCATAGATCTTACCGTTGGCATCTTCCCAACGTTTCTGCAGAAGAACATAAACTTCCGCGTTATCACGTCCCTGAAGCGTCTTTTTAGCTGAAAAACCTGTTGATTTTATCCTCGTGTCTGAATCCGGCATATCAACTTGAAAATCATAGACCAGAGCAGTTGGTCTCTTGGTGTAGGGAATACCCATCTCCATTTTTGAGAAGGGACCTTTTGATGATGTGATGGGTTCAAAAACCTGTCCTAAAAAAATAGAGCCTGCCACCATAACATCCATATTTATCATACCTAACACTTTAACCTGTTCCAACTTGGCTTCCATTTTTGCACACCGGTTGCCATTATGAGTTGCCGGACTTACGGTGTTTGAACCTTTAACAATACCGGTGACTTTTGCATAAACATTGCTTGTTCCCCATGGCGAACCACCCTCATTCACGTATGGAACATTCCCCTCGCTCTTACCTTCAGGAGCTATTTCATAGATTGTTTTATGCTTTCCTCCGATCACCTTGGATTCTGTTATCCCTCTGGTTTTCCATTGCGAGAAATCACCGTAAGGTATCGGTTCAAGACGAATGCCCGAACTTGAAGATGCAATAAAAAGCAATAGCGTCAATGAGATAAAAAATCTTTTTGTATATAGTGTCATTTTTATTCTGATTTGCAGTTAAGATTTAGAAAAACCGATGTGTTTCTTGCAATAATATCCAAGATATTTTCACCAATATTCTGAGATAAGGCAGCGATTATCTCCTCAATAGGCAGGGATGATTCATCAGTTTCAGCAAGAATCATTTCTCTTGGAACCACACGCGGCGTGTCGGGATTGAATTTTTCTCCAAACGATACATAGATCCCTAAGTCAGTCAACATCCGGGCAACCGACGGTTTGGTTCTCAATCCATGCACCACCCAATTTTGAGCTGGATTCATATCTTTTCTCAATCCCACAATTATATCATGAGCCTTGACATCATGCAGTATCAATGGTTTTGAAACTTTTTCCGATATCTCTATTTGACGTTTTAAAACCAGCATTTGCCTATATAAAGGCCCTCCTTTAAATTTGTCGATTCCACATTCACCAATAGCTACGACAGCAGGATGCATTGCAAGTTTCTCAAAAAGTTTCCATTCTTCTTCAGATGGATTATCAGTAGTGAGCCATGGATGAATACCAATGGAATAGAACTGTCCCTCCAGTGGATTAAACCCATCGGGTGTTGTGTTAACAACTGCCAGTGGGCTTGGAGCAGGATGATGTGTATGTATGTCAAGGCACCGGATCATAGCCGCTTCCTCCGAATGGATTACATCTGCATATTCTTTTCACCGCCAGCCACAAGCCTTTCACCGCACCATATTTTCTGAGTGCCTCGACGGCATATTCGCTGCATGTTGGAGTGTATCTGCATGCCGGCGGGAAATGTGGCGATATGGCATTCTGATAGAATTTAACCAACACTATTAATAGCTTCGACATCTTTTAAACATTAATTACTTAGCCCCATTAGTATTCTCGATTAACCGGCATAGTATCATAGAAATTTTTTTATCTATATATTGATACTCAAGATTCTTGTCGTGAACATAGATAAACGCAACACTTAAAGTTGCAATATCTTTTGTTGATTCCACATTGTCGCGCAGAGCCAATCGGTTTAACCTGTAGGCTTCTCTTATCCGGCGACGTAAAAGCACCCTGTCAACAGCTTTCTTTCTCTTTTTCTTGGGCACCGTCACCATCATCTGCAAACTTCCCACATCTTCAGGAACACCGTGGCGGAAATTTTTTTGTAACATTTCAGGACTCAGAACTCTCCATATCACCCTGAAAGGGAATTCGTAGAAAGACTCTCCCTCCTTAAACAAACCTTCCACAAGCGAACGATGATGCAACCGCTCCCTTTTGGGAAAACTCAAGTCTCTTTCAATTTCCCCGGTCATAGGCATGTCAAGTCAGAAACATTATCAAACATTCCGTAACCCTGTTTGTATTGCAAAGTTACAAAAAATGGTTTTGTTATGGCAAATTCCTCGCATTGCGTTGCAACCCATCCAATTTAGCTCTCCTTATTGCAGATTTTCTGAAAAGGGTGGCAAAGTTTTCATTGTCAAGTTCTATAACCTCCTTTTTTCCTAAACTCAGAATATGTTCATCAGGTTTAAATTCCTCTATATTGTTGGATGCCACGTCTCTGTTATAAGGACATAATCTGACGCACAGGTCACAACCATATAAGAATCCTCTGTAAATTTTATCATGCTGAAGAATAATCTTGTCTTCCTCTTCCAACTCCCCCTTTTTTTCAATGGTGAGATAACTGACACATCTTCTTGCATCTATTACACCATTCTCATTTATGGCTTTTCCCGGGCAATTTTCCTTACAGATATTACATTTGACACATTTTCCCGCAAACAGATCTCGCGGATTATCAGGTTCTATAGATACTGTTGTTATGATTTCGGCAAGAAAACAGGCTGTGCCATAATTTTTTATTTCAACATTTCCACTTTTTGTCAGTTTGCCGATGCCGCTTTTTAAAGCAAAATATCGTTCCGCCAATGGTGCCGTGTCTATACATATTCGCCATTCCCCCCCATATTCTTTTTTAAACTGTTGCACAACAGGTTCCAGACGTTTTCTAATCACTTCATGATAATCTTTTCCATAGGCATAGGCAGCTATGGCAGGCAGACTCTTTTCCCTCCATTTCAAAGGCTTATAACTGAAAGCCATTGAAATAATTGTTTTGCCACCCTTGAGCACATTGTCAGTGTTTACCCGCAGATGACGGTTGCGATCAAGATACTCCATGCCGGCATGAAACCCTCTTTTTATCCATGCTTCATATTGTGTAATCACAGAATCATTAATTTTTCCCGCAGCTGAGAATCCGACAGCCACCGCGCCGGCATCTTTAATTAATTTTATGATGTTATCTTTCACTTTCTACCAAAATCGGCGGGAATTTCACCCCATCTTTCTGTCTGCCACTTTATTATTTTTCCGGGAAAGTGATGGGTGTTTACCCAAACCGAGGCTCTTGCCAGAAGCTCAAATACTTTGGAATTCCTGTTTGTCTGTTTCAGTTTCGTTTTGATTTTCTTTGTCCTGTACCAACTTAATGCTGTGACAGAATCTGTATAAATTGTGTGGTATTCACCTTTTTTTGTCATTAATGCCATTGCATGAACCAATGCAAGATATTCCCCCACATTATTTGTTGCATCATCAAATGGACCGACATGAAAAATTGTTTCTCCGGTTTTAAGGTCAACACCACGATATTCCATTTTACCCGGATTGCCGAGACAAGAGGCATCAACCGCCCATGCGTTGGAATCTATTTCCAAATTGTCTTTATACGACATTACAGGTGAATTATTACCGCTGTCAGGCTGTTTGTTCAGTAATCTTAACAAATCATCACGGTCTTCATCACCGGAAAAATTTCTGTAGGCCTCCGATGCCTCTTCAGATGTTCCATAACCCTTGCATAAAGCATCCGGAAAACCCTCCGTCTGGAGTCTTGCCTCATCCCATGAATCATAAATTCCGGGATGAAATCCTCTGAACACAACATAATATTTCATAAGGGGCAAATTTATATAAAATTATGAAATAACGAGATTACATAAAAGCTTCATCCATCAGCTTATTTAAGGTTCCGACCTAAATGCATAATTGTTTCTCAGGGATTCAAAAGAATCGGGATTCTGTTTTAGTCTCTCACTGTCCAGGTTTGGTTTGTATGAATCAAGTATCTTCGATGCTGACACGGTTGTGGGAACAGAGGGGGTTTCAAGTCCGGTTTTATCAGTGGTAACAGAAAAAAAACGATCAAAATTTTCCAATGCCATCCTGGTGGCCCTTATTTTACCCTCTTTCGAATAACCTGCAATATGTGGTGTGCCATATTCAACATATCGCAGAAGGTCAAGGTTTATTTGAGGCTCGTTTTCCCATACATCTATCACAGCCTTCAATTTCTTATTTTTCAAATAATCCAAAAGCTCCTTTTCATTCACAATTCCTCCTCGTGAAGTGTTAATAAGCAATGTGCCCGGTTTCATCAATTCAATTTCCCGTCGGTCTATTAAACGACATGTAGGATATTCACCATCCTTTGTTAAAGGAACATGCAGCGTGACGGCATTGCTTTCATTGAGCAATTCTTCCAAAACTACATAATTACAATCCTTAAATCCCGCTTTCTGACGTAAAGGATCACATACTTTAATTTTTATATTCATTGATTCAGCCCATCTCCCCACCAAAGAGCCAACATTACCATATCCTATTATACCCAGAATGTCTTTATCAGGGCGAAAACCACTGAGCAACAAAGAAGAAATTACATAAGTAGCAACACCGGGAGCATTGCATCCGGGTGAAGACATAACTTCAATCCCGTTTTCAGAACACCATTTATTATCTATATGGTCTGTTCCGATTGTTGCAGTGGAAACCAGTTTCACTTTCGATCCGTTCAAAAGAGGCGCTCCGCATTTTGTTCTTGTGCGCACAATAAGGGCCTCTGCATCTTTAACCATTTCAGTAGAGATTTTATCTCCGGCAGCGTAAATAACGCTTCCGAAAGGTTCAAGCCTACCTTGAATAAAGGGGATGTCTTTATCAACAATAATTTTCATGGATGAATCACAAAACCAAGGTCCCAACAAACAGAAGAATATAAACCAACCCCGGAATTGCAGTGACAAGCCATTGTTCTCGAATATGCCACAATGCACATAAATTGGAAAGTTGCACTGCCACAGCCATATACAGGATCATTATATATGCCGGAAGATTTTCATAATCAACCAGCATACAAATCATGGCAGCTCCTCCTGTCGAGGCTATGCACAGATTCATGGCATTCACTTTGGAATTACCGGCATAAAGTTTCATACTGTTCGCTATCCATAAAATAAAGCCGAAGGCAGCCGCGAGACCTACTTGAGCTATTAGCAAGATTATGTCGGAATGGTTATGGTCGTTGTCAAACAAAGGCACAATAGAGGGGAAACGAAAATCCGAGAACTCTATAAGACCCAATCCTAAAGCTATCCAATAGGGACATAATATTCCTATGAAAAAAGCCAGGATCTCCTTAAGTCGAAACACTTTCATGAACAGTGCCCATAATATCACAATAAACATCATCGGAACGAATGCATACTGGAACATTGAGCCGAGTCCTATGATTGCTCCTATCACGAATAGTTGCTGGGTGGCGTTTTTAACGGAATACGTATTGAATATGACACCAAGGCTCACCACATAAACCAGACAAAGGATGGTGGAAGTGTTCAATCCTTGCGAACACCATGGAGTGGAACATGTAAGGAGAAGGAAAATTGCCGGCAACGCGGGTTCTGTTGTCCTCACAAAATTAAATCCACGGTTTAGAAGATAAAGTATTAATGTGACTCCACCTATTAGTAAAGTATTGATAAGCCATGACAAGAAAAAGGGTAATTCCCATTGGTTAGGGGATGGAAGACAAACCCCGTAAGGTTCAGCAACAATATCCACCGGTCTGAAAAGCAAAACTAATATTGTCATGGCAAGAGCGACTATCATTGTCAAGACCAGACCGCTTTTCCCAATGCCAATATCCCTTTTCATTCAGATACGCTAACCAAAAACACAGTAAGCTTATTGCTCTTCCTCTTCTCTACGGTTTTTTCTTTTCCTCAGATGCACTGTATTAATCACAGTTGCCTTTGATTCCGAGATCCTCGGACCTCTTGAGTTTGAAGGATTATAGTCAATTCCGGGTCTTTTAAAATCAAACTTATTTTTTCTTGGATTCTCCTGAGATTTACGGTAGCTTTCTTTCCTACCTGTGAAATCATCTTTTTTCTCTCTGCGGAAATTGTCTTTTCTTTTGTCTCTTCCGGGTTTTAAGCCTCTTTCGCGATTAAACCTTTTGCTTTCTTTCTTCCAGTCATCTTCTGAAATATGCCTCACCTTTCTTGGACCTTCAAGCTTCTTTTTTTCCGAAGCCTTACTTGCCACAGAACCTCCCTCAGATCTGAAAGCGGAATAGGATCCGTCAAACATTACATATTCCCTCAGACTACATTCAAGATTGCCGTTGTTTAAATCAAATTTCACCGATGGTTTAAGACCTATCTCCTTCATCTGGTCATCATGATAGCCGATAATCCAAGCATGCCATCCCTGAAATTTGTTTTTTAATGTGCTTCCTATCTCCTTGTAAAGTCCGTTAAGATTACCCGGACGCAATCTCTCCCCATAGGGAGGATTCATGACAATTATTCCTTCAGCGGTGTCGGCACTCCATTCCGTAACCGACCGGCAGGAAAGCTCTATCATATCTTCAAGTCTTGCTGATTTGATATTCTTTCTTGCAATTGCTATTGCATCCGAACTTATATCACCACCGAAAATTTTATAGTTGAATTCTTTTTCGTCAGAATCGTCGTTATAGAGCTCCTCAAAAAGCTCTTTGTCAAAATCCTTCCATTTTTCAAATGCAAAACTTTCCCTATAAATTCCGGGATTTATATTAGCCGCAATCATTGCAGCCTCTATTAGGAAAGTTCCGGAACCACACATCGGGTCGAGAAAATCCGACTCCCCTCGCCAGCCGGTTTTAAGTATGATTCCGGCTGCCAGGACTTCATTTATCGGAGCATCTGTTTGTGCAACCCTGTAACCTCTTTTAAAAAGGGGGTCGCCGCTTGAATCAAGAGAAATTGTTACCCTTGTGTCTGCTATGTGCACATTGAAAATCAAGTCTGCACCCTCAAGACGTATGGAGGGTCTGGCGCCGTTTTTATCACGGAAATGATCAACAATGGCATCCTTAACCCTATAAGTCACAAACTTTGAATGTGTGAATTCACTACCCGTGACGGTGGAATCTATTGAAAACGTCGAGCCTGCATCCATAAATTCTTCCCACTCCAAATCTCTCACATAATCGTAGAGATCATCTGTGTTTTCTGCCGTGAACATAACTATCGGCTTGAGTATCCTTAATGCGGTTCGGCAACATAAATTGGCACGATACAATATTTCAAGGTCACCCTCGAAAGACACCATCCTTGTTCCGATTTCTACACTAGATGCACCAAGTTCTATAAGTTCATCCCTTAAAACATCTTCCAGCCCGTGGAAGGTTTTGGCAACCATCCGGAATGTGTTTTCCTTCATCTTGATTTGATTTTTAGTCCCAAGATATGGTTTGTATCACTTTTTGATCCGGATTCTCCGTAGGTTTTGCCTGTTCGGGTTGTTGACCGGCAGATATTTTTTTCAACTCCTCGTTAAAACGCGGAGCACGTGAAAAAGTCGGATTCCTTTCTATCATAGCTATAATATCGAAGTCATCAAACTGGTCGGGGGTAAGGACGGCATATTTCATCTTTGCCTCATTCCTGTTTTTCTTCTTAACTTTATCAGCCCCATAGACATCGATTATTTTCTGTTCCTTATCGGCAGATTTCTTTTGTGTTTCCTTGTTTTTGGGATTCTCGAATTTAATTATTTCTTCATCCTCTTTTTCTCTCAAGGTAACATCAAAACCCGATGCCAGAACCGTAACCCTGACTTTGTCACCCATGGAGGGATCATCCGCAACACCCCATTTAACATCTATGCTTGAAGGAAGCTTGGATGTGAAGTGTGTTATCTCTCCCAATTCCTGAGCTTTCGGCGCATTTGGTGAATTCCTTGAACATGCGAATTTAAGGAGCAGACGTTTGGATGTGTAGATATCGTGTGATTTTAAGAGAGGAGAATGCAGAGCGTTGTGTATGGCATCAGAAATCCGGTGGTCTCCCTCTCCGTAGGCAGTAGAGATTATAGCGGTACCACTATCCCGTAGGGTTGTTCTCACATCTTCAAAATCCACATTTATATAGCATCTCTCAGAAATGATATCCGAAACGCTTCTTGCTGCATTTGCCAATGTATCGTCGGCCTTTTCAAATGCATTGAAAAAGTTAAGGTCGGGATAAAGTTCAATTAGATTTTCATTATTTATAAGCAAAAGGGCGTCAACATGATCCCTCATTTCGTTTGCTCCGTCAAGAGCTTTAAGAATCTTTTGGTCACCCTCAAACATAAATGGCACCGTAACTATACCGATTGTAAGCATGCCGGCCTCTTTTGCCAGCCTTGCAATTACCGGAGCAGCTCCCGTGCCGGTTCCTCCACCCATACCTGCCGTTATGAAAACCATTTCGGTGCCGTCGGTAAAGAGTTCCTTTATCAATTCGGAACTTGACTCTGCACATCTTTTCCCCACTTCAGGCTGATTCCCGGCACCTCGTCCGTGGGTGATGTTTTCTCCAAGCAGAACTTTATTTGGAACAGGAGAATCGTCAAGATGCTGCTTGTCGGTGTTGCATACCACAAACCTTACATTTGGAATTTCTTGCTGATACATATAATTAACGGCATTGCTTCCGCCTCCGCCCACTCCTATCACCTTTATCAGTGAGGCATCCAAGCCTGATGTAAACCGCAATTCATTTTCCATTGGATATCCTTCGTTATTTGCCTGCATAGCAATTTTCACCTATTTGTTTTTATGTTTCTTTTTCACAAGAGTTCCGCTGAATCATCCTCCTCCGGACCGCTGAACATCGTGCCTATATTCTTTACCCTGTCTTTAAGATTGTCGAAAAATCCTTTTTTTGGGGGACGTTTTTCCTGTTCCGGTTTTTTAACCTTTTCTTCCTCGTCGATTTCTGGGAAAAGGGAGCCGTTAATAGGCAATGAGGAAGCCTCCGGCATCTCAAGAGATTCACCCTCCGTTAAAGTCGCGCCTGCATATAAAACACTTACCACTTCTGTCAATTCAGCGTTGGCAGCTCTATGGTCTTCTATTTTAACATAGTCTGGAAGAGTTCCGGTTCTCACCGGCAAATCTGTCTGTCGCTTCAAAAGCTCCTTAATTCCTTTGAGTCGGAATCCACCACCTATACAGACAATTCCTCCCTGAAGATCCGATTCCTTTATGCCGGCATATTCCATCTGCTCTATGATATTGGCAACAATCTCCTCACTCCTTGCAACAACATAGTTGGAAATGTCGGAAAGTTTAAGTCCGTTAACCTCCAATGCAGGGATATCGTCGCCGGCCATGGCATTGGCCTGTGACAGTTTAATCTCTTCTGCCTTTGAATCAACCACACCTAATGAAGCGATATCACGAGAAATATTTTTTCCTCCCATCGGAATAGTAGCGAAATATTGAAGAGACCCTTTCTGGTAGATAGTGACAGTGGTGGTCTCTGCTCCCATATCCACAAGCATGCATCCAAGCATCTTTTCCTCCTGTGTAAGGATCAGATGTCCGGTAGCCATTGCTGTAACCACAAAACCATCAACCCGCAGTTCCAATTTGTCGGCAATAGTTTTACGTATATTTCTTTTTAATTCCGGCCGACAAACTATAAGATCAAATATGGCGCTTATATGGTTGCCCACCATCCCTTTAGGTGAAGATGTCTCGGATGTGCCCACCTTGAATATACGCGGCACCGCATCTATCACTTCCAATGTGTTGTCGATAGCTGAATTGGTTGCCTGCTCTTTAAGTTTATTTATTATATCCTCGGTTATCTCGGTATCCTCCGGAAGATTCATCGAAACTTCTTTGGTGATATTCTTTAGCGACCTGCCCCCAAGTCCCACTATTACGCCTTTTATTTTCCGGGGATTGACCGCACTTCTCTGCTCTAACCGGTTGAAAACCCTCGCTATGGAAGTGGCAGCCTCCTCAAGATTCTGAATGATGCCATATCTCACCCCTCCGTCGACGGTTGGTTCTTGTTCCACCGCTATCACGTCAAGATAGCCCATACCCCGGGTCTTGCCCACTGTGGCAATGATCTTTGAACTGCTTACCTCAATGGCAGCTAAATATCTCTCGCTCATTAATTTTGATTTACTGGTTGTTCTAAATCAGGAAGGGTGGCATCCTCCATATCCGGTTCTTCGAATTCAACTTCGGGCTTGACATTCAGTCCTTTCACCCTACGGGTGGCCACAACCTGTCCCTTGAATTTAACAGATATAGTGTCATATTCCTGCCAGCCCTTGTAAGGAAGCACCTTGCGATACATTGCAAGCAATGCATCCTTTTTTTCTTCAAGCCTCGTGGTGTCGCCGAAATTCACCACATGTCCGTGAATACGGGGAATCAACATGATATTTTCTGCATCTTCGGCATACACCATTCCCACAAGTCCTTTCAAAACTTCATCCTTTTCTATAAATCTTGTTACCGGCAACACGGATTTTGGCGGAAAGGACTCATTGAATCTACCTCCCACCACCGGCACATCAACAAAAAAGGAAGCCTTAGATGGCATCTTTTTTCCATCTTTATTTATGTAATAGCTCACAGAATCTTCGAAAATCCTGAGTTCCGGTATCATAGGCACTATATTCACTCGCAATTTCCCGTCGGTGGTGAAACTGCAATCCACATCTTCAAACTGAGGATACTGTTGCAGATATTGTTCCACACCCCGGGTGTTTATGGCCGATATTTGCTCACCCACCAATTTTACCGGATAATTCTTCAATTCCAGCAATACACCCTGCCGCGTGACGGAATCAGCACTGCCGGTTTTTGTAATTTCCACGTTTATGCCCTTGCAGGTGTCTTTTTTTGCTTCCGCATGAGCCCATATCCCTGCCGCAATAACATATCCGACAAGCAATACAAACAAAACCCAAGTTAAAACTCTCTTCAACATCGAGTCTTAGCAGCACTTTCCTTTTAATATCTTTTCTATATCAGCCAACATTATATCAATATCGGCTGCACCCAACGTCATGAGTAAGTCAAAATTACGACTTTTTATCAGATTGAGCAAATCTTTACGTTCGCAATAAATTTTTGACTCACAATCCACATGATCAAGGATAATCCTGGAATCCACACCGGGTATAGGTTCCTCCCTGGCAGGATAAATCTCAGGCATTATCAATTCATCTGTCTCCGATAATGCTTCTATAAATTCATCAGCAAAATCTCGGGTGCGGCTATATAGATGCGGTTGGAAAACAACCGTCAGTTTTCTTCCCGGATAAAGTTTCTTTATAGACCGGATGGAGGCCTTAATTTCGTTGGGACTATGCGCGTAATCGTCAATCAGCACGGGAGCGCCGTCGTGACCATCTAAAATTATCTCAAACCTTCGTTTTGCTCCCCTGAATTCCTTCAGTCCCTTTTTAACTTCGTCGGCAGTGGCTCCTGCGGTCAAAGCTGCAGCTGCAGCTGCAACGGCATTATCTACATTAATTTCAACCGGTACACCCGGCTCCAGATCTTCAATTTTCACGCCGGGACCTATAAGAGTGAAGGTGATTTTTCCGTCGCCGATCTTTATATCCACTGCTTTCCAATCTCCTTTTTCCCCTCCGCTATAGGTTTGAATTTTAACTCCGTTTTTGACCCTGGGCACAACTTTAAGGTCAGTGTGTATGAGTAACGTTCCACCCGGTTTTATAAGTGATGTGAAATGAGCGAACCCCTCAAGATAGCCGGATTCGTCCCCGTATATATCCAGATGATCCGGATCTGCAGAAGTAACCACCGCTATTGTAGGTGAAAGCTGATGAAAAGATCTGTCATACTCATCAGCCTCAACCACCGACCATTCCGATTTTTCACACATAACAAGGTTGCTTCCCGTGTTACGAAGAATGCCCCCCAAAAAGGCATTACATCCAATTCCGGCATTCCTCAGTATGTTGGCTATCATTGAACTTGTTGTTGTTTTACCATGAGATCCTGCAACACAGATACTCCTGCTTTCCTCCGTTATTTTACCAAGCAGTTTTGCCCTTTTCACCAATTCAAAGCCATCCTTTCTGAACCGGCTCAATATTTCGCTGTCTGCCGGTACTGCAGGGGTATAAACCACCAAAGTTTTTTCTGGGTTCTTGAATTCATCCGGCACTGAAGAAATTTTATCTTCATAGGTCATGACGACTCCCTCTTTCTCAAGTTCATCGGTGAGATTTGATCTGGTACGGTCATATCCTCCCACCTTTTTCCCTTTGGCAAGAAGAAATCTTTCCAGATTCGCCATCCCTATGCCACCGGCACCTACAAAATAAGCATTATCAAATTCCGACAGTCTCTTTTTTGCAGCTTCCATACTATCACATTTTAAGAATCCGGCACACTTCGTCGGCAATTCTCATGTCGCTATCGTGTGTGGCCATCCGTGAAATTTTTTGTGACATGTCATCAAGCTTTTCTTTATTCGAGATTAGCTCCAAGACAACATCAATCAATTTATCTCGTGCCTCGGCATCTCTGACTAATGCCGCAGCCCCGATGTCAGACAAAGCTTTTGCATTATGGGTCTGATGATCTTCAGCCACATTTGGTGAGGGCACAAGCACAGCCGGCTTTCCCAATGCCTGCAATTCGCTTATCGAGGCGGCTCCGGCCCTTGACACAACAAGATCAGCCGATTTATAGGCTGATGCCATATCTGTTATGAATTGCGTCACAACCACACCCTTCAAACCTTTGGCAACTTCAGTTCCGCGGTTGCCAAAGTTTTTACCGGTCTGCCAAATTAGCTGAATTCCCGCTGCAACCAGATCTTTTATCCGGGTCTCTATACTTTCATTGATTGTGAGAGCTCCAAGACTCCCGCCAATCACAAGAACAGTCTTTTTTTCAGGGTTCAATCCAAAAGAACCGGCAGCTTCCTTTCTGCTTTTCAACGGGTCAAGCAGTTTCTTCCTTATGGGATTACCTGTCTTCACTATTCTGGTATCCGGAAAAAATCTCTCCATTCCATCATAGGCTACACATATACAATCAGCCTTTTTGGCAAGAAGTTTGTTGGTGACCCCTGCATAGGAATTCTGTTCTTGAAGCAATGTCGGAATCCCCTTTTTTTGGGCAGCTTTCAAAATAGGTCCGGAGGCATATCCACCCACTCCTATTGCTATTTCAGGTTTAAATTCATCAATGATTGCTTTTGCCTTGTTCATACTGGATAGCAACTTGATAATAACCCCAAAGTTTTTCCACATTTTTTTTCTGTTGAAGCCTGCCACAGACAAGCCGGTGATTCTATAGCCGGCTTCCGGCACTTTGGTCATTTCCATTCGGCCCAACGCTCCTACAAAGAGAATATCGGCATCCAATCTCCTCTTAAGTTCATCAGCAATTGAAAGGGCAGGGAAAATATGTCCTCCCGTTCCACCTCCGCTGATCACAATCCGCGGCCTTCGTTTCCCCACTATGCCACCAGGCGTCTCAGTTGTTTTTTTATTCATGAACTTTTAATTTCATAGTTCGAATAATTGGCTGCCTGCATATCTTTTGGAAGATCTTTGAGTTCAGCCTTTATCTCTTTCTTATTGCCATTGGTCACTGAAAAACGGCTCACACTAAGCATCGTGCCAATTGCCACAGACATTACAAGAACAGACGTACCCCCTTTTGAAATCAAGGGCAACGGCTGACCACTTACGGGGAAAAGACCCGTGACAATTGCCATGTGCACCAGAGCCTGCAACACAATCAGCACAGCGCAACCCATTATTAAAAAACTTGGGATAGCCCTTGAACATCGGTAGGCTATTCGTCCCGCCCTTGCCAGAAGCAGAAGATAAATAATCAACAAGGCGACACCCCCCACCAGACCGGTGTCTTCAATTATTATTGAATATATATAGTCGGAAAAGGCCAAAGGAAGTCTGGCGCTCTCTCTTGAATTCCCCGGACCCTGACCGAAAACTCCGCCATTGGCCTGGGCTATTTTTGCAAATACAACCTGCCTGTTGTAGTCATCTATTTTATCATCAGGACTTACTCCTTCCAGGAAACGCGAAATCCTTCCCTTATGTGTCTCCATTCTTCCTTCAGATGAAGCCACTGTCTCCACTTGACCTACACGTTCAAATTCTTGCGCGTTCTCGTCTTGATATTTAAGCATATATAAGGCTCCGGCACACAAACCATAAATACCCATGATGATGAAGAACTGTTTCCATTTCATTCCACCTATAAGAAACATGGCAACACTCACAAGAAAAAGCAGGATGGTGTTGGTCAGACCGTTTTTCCATAGGCAAGCCGCGAAAATAACAACCACCACGGCTGCCATTATCATTCCTTTTGTGGAAATTCCACCGGGACTTTGGTTGCGTCCGAGGATCGTGGCGAGAAGTATCACCACCGTGTATTTTACAATTTCAGCAGGCTGGATGGTGAATCCCGCTATGCTTATCGCTCTTTGAGCACCGTTAATCTCAATACCGAAAAGATTAGAAAATAAAAGCAGGGCAAGAGACACAACTGCCATCAGTACAGAAAGATTACTGATGCGTATGTAATGAATATTCTGGAGAGTCAAAACCAATCCGAGTCCTATAACCAAGAAAAGGGCATGCCTGATAAGTGGCATATACACATTGGATGCCGACACTTCAGTGCTCGATGCGGAGAAAAGTTCTATTATCGACACTACGAGCAATGCGATATAGATTCCCCATATATAAGGATCGGATCTTCTTTTTGCCGTATTAGCTTTCTGAACCCCCTTTCTGTCAGTCACTGCAACACCATCGATTGTTTCCCTTATCAGGATTCCTTGAGGACCATTTTCCAAAATTTCTGCCATAAATAGCTTACTTAAAATTTAATTATTTAAAAACTCTTTCACTTTCTCCTTAAACTGTTTCCCCCGGTCTTCATAACTTTTAAAGAGATCGAAACTGGCGCAACAGGGAGATAAAAGAACGGTGTCGCCATCTTCCGCCAAACGCCTGCATTCATTGAGAGCATCTTCAAGTGAATGGGTGTCGCTTATCATCTTTACTTTCCCTGAAAAGAAATCCATAAGTTTCCGGTTATCAACTCCCATACAAACTATAGCCTTGACTTTTTTTGAAACGAGATCTTCAATTTCTGAATAATCGTTTCCTTTGTCCTTGCCTCCGAGAATCAATACCACGGGAGTGTTCATGCTTTCCAGGGCATACCATGTGGAATTCACATTTGTGGCCTTTGAATCATTAACATATCTCACACCGTCGATTGTTGCCACGTATTCAAGCCTGTGTTCCACGGCTTCAAAATCTTCCAAAGCCTCTCTTATGCTCTCCTTTTTTATCTTGAGCACTGATGCCGAAAGTCCCGCCGCCATTGAGTTATAGAGATTATGGGTTCCCGGAAGGGATATTCTGTCGCGAGGAATCTCCCACACTTCAGTCGGAGTTATGAACCGGACTATTCCATTGTCTATATAGGATGCGCTTTCCTCCTCTTTATTCAAACCGAAAGGTAACCTCATGGCTTCCCCCTGAACTGCTTCAATCTGTTTTCTGATGAGCGGATCATCCTGCCAGTAAATGAAATAATCCTCCTTTGTCTGGTTTCTTAAGATTCGGAATTTTGCCGCTGCATAATTCTCCATTTTGTAGTCATACCTGTCGAGATGATCGGGAGTTATATTAAGAATCACGGCTATATTGGCTTTGAACCTATACATATTTTCAAGTTGAAAACTTGAAAGTTCAATCACATAAACTTCATGTGGATTCCTTGCCACCTGAAGAGCCAGACTATTTCCGACATTGCCGGCAAGCCCCACATCAAGTCCCCCCTTTTTCAATATATGATAGGTGAGCAATGTGGTTGTTGTCTTGCCATTCGAACCGGTGATACAAACCATTTTTGAATCCGTGAATCTTGCCGCGAATTCTATTTCTGAAATCACTTCTATATTTTTTGCCGTCACATCCCGAATTATAGGAGCCGTTGGTGGAATGCCGGGGCTTTTAACAACAATATCGGCATTCAATATCAAGTGCTGTGTGTGTTGACCCTCTTCGTAAGCAATCTTCTCCGCATCCAGCATCTCTTTATATTTCATGCTTATGGTGCCGGAATCAGACAGGAACACATCCATCCCTTTTTCTTTACCAAGAATGGCCGCTCCTACTCCACTTTCGCCACCGCCAAGCACTACAAGCCTCTCTTTCCTGTTAATTTCCATATCATCTGATTTTTAAGCTCACAAATGTTATTGCAGCAAGCAATATACCCACAATCCAGAATCTAACCACTATTTTATTTTCCGGAATCGGTCCTGCCGGATAATTAAGCACACTTTTGATAGATGGGTCGCCGGCCTTTTGAAAATGATGGTGAAGGGGGGTCATTTTGAAAACTCTCCTTCCCTCACCGTAACGACGCTTTGTATATTTGAAATAACCCACCTGAATCATAACCGACACATCCTCAAGGAAGAAAGTAAGACACAACACAGGGATCAGGAGCTCCTTTCTAATCAAAATTGCAAACACTGCAAGAATTCCTCCGAGCGTAAGACTTCCGGTGTCACCCATAAACACCTGAGCCGGGAAAGCATTATACCATAGGAAGCCAACCAATGCACCTATGAAAGCCCCTGCATAAACCACCAGTTCTTCACTTCCGGGGATATACATTATATTTAGATAACCGGCATAAATTATATTACCCCCCAGATACGCCATGATTGCCAGAGCCACCCCTATGATAGCTGAGGTGCCCGCGCATAAGCCGTCAAGGCCGTCGGTGAGATTTGCCCCGTTACTAACAGCTGTCACTGCTATGATCACAACAAATACAAATACTATCCATCCCAATGTCTGGGCAGCCTGAGGGTCATCAATCCAACTTGTCACCCATTCATAATTGAAGTTGTTGTTCTTAAAGAAAGGGATGGTGGTCTGAGGAGTTTTTTCCATTGTGCCTGAATGCACTATCTCCACAAGATCAGGACCCTCGCGGCTCTCTATCTCCATATTCTCGCTCATCACTATATTCGGCGAAAGCCACATAGTAATGCCGACAAGAAGTCCGAGCCCCACCTGACCCGTCACCTTGTATTTACCCTTCAATCCATCTTTATTATGATACTTCAACTTCCTATAGTCGTCAAGGAATCCGATAGCGCCCATCCATAATGTTGACACTATCATCAGTATCATATAGATATTGCTGAGATTGCCAAATAGCAAACAAGGCACAAGAATGGCAAGAATTATGATCACTCCTCCCATGGTGGGTGTGCCTTTCTTGCTCATCTGGCCTTCAAGTCCTAAGTTGCGGATCACCTCACCAACCTGCATTTTTTGAAGCCTCGTTATTATGCTGCGTCCGAACACAAGGGCTATGATCATTGATATGGCAAATGAAAATCCGGCCCGGAAGGTGATATAACCCATCAATCCGGAACCCGGAAAATCATAATCTCGCAAAAAATAGAACAACCAGTAAAACATTTTATTGATTTCTTTTTCGCAATGCTTCCCTCACTTCTTCGGCGTCATCAAAATGATGACGCACTCCTTTAACTTCCTGATAGGTTTCATGTCCCTTTCCGGCAATCAGCACCACAGTGCCGGGGGCAGCCATCGCCACTGCCTCTTGAATTGCAACTCGCCTGTCGGTTATTTTAATAGTGCGTTTAAGCTCCTCCTCGCTCAGTCCGGCTGCCATCTCTTCAATGATGGCTTCCGGTTCTTCATTCCTTGGGTTATCGCTGGAAAGAATAAGGATATCGCTCCGGCATGCGGCCTCCTGCGCCATCATTGGCCGCTTACCATGGTCACGATTTCCTCCTGCACCCACAACGGTAATCACCTTGCCATTTGTTCCCACGATATCCCGGATAGTGTCAAGCACATTAACCAAGGCATCCGGTGTGTGCGCATAATCCACGATTGCAGCCACTCCATCAGGCGATACAAAAGGCTGGAATCTTCCCGCCACAGGCACCAGACGGCTCATGTTGACCAACACATCCGAAGGGTTGAACCCGCAGAGAATTGAAGCGCCATACACTCCGGTCAGGTTATATGCATTGAATTTCCCTGTGAACATCACATCAACCTCATGGCCGTTGAGTTCCAAAAGTGTACCGTCTAACCTTGTCTCTATCACCTTGCCTCTGAAATCGGCATCAGTGCGTAACGAGTAGGTATAAACCTTTGCCTTTGTGTTCTGTACCATAAATCTCCCGGATTTGTCATCTATATTTATCAGGGCAAACGCATCCGGACCGAGCATATCGAAAAATCTTTTCTTTGCTCGCATATAATTGTCGACTGTGCCATGATAATCAAGATGGTCTCTGGTCAGATTGGTGAAAATCCCTCCTGAAAACACAAGACCGGCAACTCTTTTCTGATCTGTGGAATGTGACGACACCTCCATAAAAGCATAGTCACATCCTTCTGAAACCATTTCTCCAAGCAATCTGTTAAGGGTGAGAGGATCGGGGGTTGTATGTGTTGATGGCACGGCTTTTTCCCCTATGTAATTGCACACTGTGGAAAGAAGTCCTGCCTTGTAGCCTTCAAGTTTTGCCATTTCATACAACAGTGTGGCGGTTGTGGTCTTGCCGTTGGTTCCGGTCACTCCTACCAAAGTCAGGTGCGACGAAGGATGCCCATACCATGCCGAGGCGATATGTCCCAAAGCTTCTGCGCTGTCTTTGACTTTTACGTATGTCACACCTTTGTCCAATATGGTTGGGAACTCCTCACAAACCACGGCTGCCACATGGGCACTGCTCACTACGGGAATATATTTATGGCCATCGGTGGTGACTCCTTTCACCGCCACAAACAAACCGTTTTGCTCTGCTTTCCTTGAGTCACTTTCAACCGATGTGATATTTTTATCTGTATTTCCGATTATTTCTATCACATCCACATTTTCAAGAAGATGGTTCAGTTTTGTCGTCATATCTTTAGACTTAAGGTTATGGATGAACCCCGTTTTAACGGGCTGCCTCCCGGAAGAGATTGGGCAACAACCCGACCGGTGCCTTTGATATTTACATTTATTCCTTTTTGCTCAAGCATTTTCACTGCTGTGGGGACATCAAGCCCGATAACATCGGGCACCGTCTCGGTATTGTCGGCACTCGGCAAACGAACCACCTTATGTTCGGTTATGCCAAGATGTCGGCTCGTTTCTGAAGGAGTGTGTTTCTCAGAAGCCATAAATACCGGCACACTCTCTTTCTGACGGTCGCTATAGGTGGATTTGTTGTTAAGCATTCCTCTCGAATACATCTTAAGTGCCATATTCTTCACGACCTGTCCGGAGGTGCGGTTGGCACTTGTGCCCGAGGGTCCCAAAACGAGAGCCATGCAAGAATATTTTGGATTTGAATATGGGAAAAATCCCGCGAATGCATATCTTCTTTTGGCTGTGTTATACTGTCCGTGCTCCACCGGATATGCTGTTCCGGTCTTGCCGGCAATTTCAACCTTGCTGTCTTGAACAGCCCTGGCTGTGCCCGATTTTCCCCACACAACCTCATGGATGCATTCCCTTACTTTGGCTGCAGTTTCTTCAGAACAGATGCGGTCACGTATATAGCTTATCGGAAGTATTGAATCACTTCCATCTTCAGAAATCAACGACCTTACGAGATGAGGCCTTACATACTTGCCTCCATTTGCAAGGGCATTATAAACAGACAGGGTATAAAGCGGTGGTATTTCAGTATTGTAGCCATAGGCCTGGCGTGCAAGGTCGAGATGACGAGCCGTAAGGGTTATGTTGTTACCTCTGGAATCTTTTGGCAGAAGTTTTCTGATCCTTGGAATGCATTCTCCCGCAATACCGGTATGCATCGGTTCAAAGAATCCTATTGAGCTCAGCCTGTCGTGGAAGGCGGCAGGATTGTCGGAATATCCACGGAATATCACTCTCGCTATTCCGGTATTTGAAGACATCTCGATAACCTGTTTCATTGTTTTCACCGACGGAGCATGAGGGTCGCTTGTGCGTTGAAACGGACTACAATCAATTATGTCGTTGACTGATTTCACAAGACCGTCTTCAAATGCAAGCATCAGAGATATGGGTTTCATCACCGAGCCCGGTTCAAACGGCAAAACAGCTCTGTTCAAAGCCTCTCCGTAGGTGCCGTTGTCAAGCTTCTCTATATTTGATATAGCTTTTATTTCACCTGTGGCAACCTCCATAATAATGGCGGTTCCCCATTCAGCGCCGGAATCCTGACATATTGACAGAAGTTCCTCCTCCAACATATCCTGAATATCAATGTCGATAGTGGTCAGGATGTCATATCCTCTCACGGCTGGCTGAGAAACCCAATTTCCGATTCCCGAAGTCAAGGCAACCTTCTTTGCCTCTCCGGGAGTGCCGTAAAGCAAGGAATCCAGGTCTTTTTCAAGACCGGAATAGCCATGAAACTCTCCGGTTTCCGCATTTTCATTCACCCGACCAATACTTCTGTAGGCCATTTTCCCATAAGGATAAATCCTCACGTTTCGTTCTTCCGTGTAAACCGGAATCCTTGTTCCCCTCCCCTTAAAATCTCTAAGATATGGGAAATTCCTGACCTTTTCAAAGTCTTCCAACGTCTTTTTCTTGGCTATATTGAGAGCACGGGGACGCTTCTGCGGGTCCTTTTCAAATTCTGCCTTAAGCCTGGAGTGCCATGAATACTTGGCAAAGGTATCGGGATGCTGCCTTAAATTTGAAACTCTCGGGAAATAATGGTCCAAAGAATCGGCAAGACTGTCGATCTTTGACCATGGCACAACCGTTTGCGACAAAACTTTATTGTGACGTAAATCAAGTTTTATATCATAAACCTTGAGGTTGCATGCAAGGATATTACCGTTTGATGCCAACAGTTTCCCTCGTTCAGGTGCGATTACCGATGTTCGAGACAATTCTTTCTTTGCCCGTTCATTCCATGCCGGTGCTTCTAACACCGTTGTGTGAAACAACTTGACTACGAGTGCCACTGCAAAACCAAGAAAAAGCAATGTAATGAGGGCATATCTGAAATTCACCGTTTGTCTTGATGCCATATCCTCTATTCTCCTTTCACTATCAGTTCATAAGGTGGCGCCTCCTGATATTGCAGTCCCAGACCTTGTTGTTCCACCAATCTTTTCATCTCCGCTTCCCTTATCAAAGACATGTAAGCAGCCTTCTCCTGCAACTTGCTACTCTCTGCACGCTGAAGTTCAACGTTCAGTTTTTTTATCTCTTCCATTTTTGTCTTAGTCTTGTAGCGAAGACCCATTAATGATATAATGGCCACAACAAACAGCATCAAGAGCCATGCGTTATGCCTGAAAAATTCCAACGACAGGGTTCTTCCATACCGCAGGTCTTTCATAAGGCTGACTTGTGAGCCGCTGTTTTGCTTTTTTTCTTTCTTCTTTTTAATTTTCTTCATAGATCAGGACTCTTTTTCAACTAATTCGGCACCTCTCAACCTGGCACTTCTTGACCTCGGATTTCTTTCAATCTCTTCCCGGCTCGGTTCTATAGGACGTCTCACAAGTAGTTTCCAGGGTGTATTGACGTGTCCGAAAAAATCTTTTTCCTCTATACCGTCTATATTACCGGTCTTCATAAAGTTTTTCACAAGCCGGTCTTCCATCGAATGATAGGTCAAGGTTACAAGCCTGCCACCAACTTTCAACACTTTTAAAACAGAATTGAGGAAATGCTTTATATCTTCATCTTCATGATTCACCGCAATTCGGAGAGCCTGAAAAACTTGCGAAAGCTCTTTTTTTTCCTGACGTGGGTCAAGTGCCGGTTTAACAACATCCATCAACTCTTTTGTGGTGGAAATTTTGTTCACCTTCCGGGCTTCAATCAAAGCCTTTACCACACCGGTGGTTTTTTTCAAATCGGCATAATTCCGTAATATCTCTGTGAGATCCTTTTCTGAAGCATTGTTAACCACTTCTGCCGCATTCCTTGCTGAACTCCGGTTCATTCTCATATCCAGAACCGAGTCATATCGGAATGAAAACCCTCTTTCAGGTGTGTCGAAATGGTGAAAGCTCACCCCGAAGTCAGCAAGCACTCCGTCAATTTTCCCCACGCCGTGAAATCTCATAAAATTTTCAATAAAACGGAAATTGGAATGCACAAATGTGAACCTCGGATCTTCCATAATGTTGGAATAACTGTCGATGTCCCTGTCAAAAGCAAATAATTTACCCTCAGGCCCGAGTTTTTCCAAGATGGCTCTTGAATGCCCTCCTCCACCGAATGTGGCATCAACATAAATTCCTTTTGGCTTGATATTCAATAAGTCAATAGCTTCGGACAACAAGGCCGGAACATGATAAGGAATCAGATTTTCCGTGGGGTTCTGCATTGCTTTTATTTTGTTTTGTAAAGTTAATCAAAAACAGTTTGTTTTTTTAAACTATTATCAAATTTTCTTAAGGAAATTTATCTACATACCTGAATCCTATTTTATCATCCTTTGTATAACAGCTTATTATGGCTATATTGGTAAGATTTAGTTTAATTTAATTTCTTAAACTAAATCAAACGGAAGAACATAAAGAGAGCGACCTTATGGATTGGCCGCCCTCTTCCTTGGTTTATTATGGATTGAAAGTTTATTTTCCACAAGTGATTCTGATGTTCACGCTTCCGTCAGGTGCCACATTTATATCAAGGGTTGTGCCTGCAGGAAGTTTTATATTTTGTGAATCACCTTTATAGTTTTTCAAGCTGTCGGGAGCTTTTCCTGTTCCACCCTCTATGGGGTGAAGCGCAACATTACCATCGATAGGCGTGACCGGATCAACTTTTATCGGGGCTATCTTCATAGGTTTGTGAACCTGTTGCGGTGCAGGTTTCGGTTGTGCGGCCTTCTCCTGATTTCCTGAAGAGGAAGCAGCAAAACGTAATATCGGTTGATCAGTGGCCATAACGTCTCCATCATTCAAGAGTAAAGCCTCAACGACACCGTCTCGCTCAGCCATAAGGTTATTTTCCATCTTCATGGCTTCATAAACAAGAATTGTGTCTCCTGCTTTCACTGTATCGCCGGGCTTAACCTTGAACTCGAGCACAGTGCCGCCCATGGGCGCAAGCATAACGGCTCCCTCTTCAGTCGGTGCTGCAGGTTGACGGTCGGAAGCCACTTCGGAACCTTCGAATTCTATTAGAGGTTGATCAGTTGCCATCACGTCCCCTTCATTCACGAGGATTCGTTTAACCTTACCGCCCAACTCGGAGGCAAGATCATTTTCCATTTTCATTGCCTCATAAACAATCACTGTGTCGCCCGGTTTTACCATATCGCCGGGCTTGACTTTCACCGACATCACGGTGCCTCCCATCGGGGCGCGGAAAACAGGCCCGGAACCTGATGTCTCACTTTCAGCATTTGACGAAACCTTTGTTTCCTTGGTTGTTTCCCCATTTCCTGATGCTTCATATTCTGCACGCCGCTTGTTGGTCAGATAGGTTTTTGCCACCGCCGGCAAAAGTTCCAAAAGCAGAAATTCCTCCTCGTTGGTTGCAAGCTTCACTCCGCCGAATTGTTCAAGCACAGGATTTTCCGGTTTTTTATATGAAGACACATCAAATGGTTTTTCTTCTGCATCACCTGTGATCTGTTTCCTGAACTCTGGATTGATTTCAACCGGTGTCTTGCCATACTCTCCTTTCACAAGAGCGATGAACTGGTTGCTCTTGTTGGTATAGTCAGGCTTTCCGTTCCGTCTATCCATAGCGAGGGATACGGCCTGAGAACCAACAATCTGGCTTGTAGGGGTCACCAATGGCACAAGACCTGCGTCACGTCTCACTTTTGGTATTAATGCCATGGCTTCCTCAATTACATCTTCGGCATTCAATGCCCTCAGGTTAGCCACCATGTTGGAATACATGCCTCCGGGAACCTCCGCATTCTTAACTATTTCATTTGGCTTCGGAAAACCGAAGTAAGCATCTATCTTGTGGCAGGCATCAAGCAAATCTTCTTCTCGATTATCTTTGGCAGCCTCTATGGCCCGGTCGAATTCTGCATCTATCTCTTTTGGCATCGATGCATAGGCTTCTTCGAAATCTCTTTGCCAGTTATCTTTATTAAGATCAAAATCTGAAAGCGCCATTCTAGCCTCTTTCAATTTTTCCCGGATCTGAGCCACAGCCGCCATATTCACTTCAAGCTCCACTCCAAGTTTCTGACAGAAAATATCCACAAGCTCAATGGCCGGCGCCGCCGAGCCCCCACCAAACCACCAGATATTGGTGTCGACGATATCCACTCCTTGGATTATAGCTGTCAGGACTGAGGCAAGCCCATAACCCGGTGTGCAGTGGGTGTGGAAATCCACCGGCACTTTCAAGGCAGCCTTCAGTTTCGGCATCAATGTGAAAATCCTTGACGGATTAACTAAACCTGCCATATCTTTTAGCGTCACCATCTTAGCCCCGAGTTTCTCCATTTCGAGAGCCAGATTCACGAAATATTCGTCAGTGAAAATCTTTTCATCTTCCGGTGTCCCCTTAGGGTCTATGGTGTAGCAAACAGCAGTATCGGCTATCCCTCCGAACTCATTGATCATCTGAATCGACGACTTTATGTTATCGATATCATTAAGTGCGTCAAAAATCCTCATCACGTTCAGACCGTTCTTGATTGCCTCCTCATAAAAGCCTTTGAGCACACTTTCCGGATATGGCACATAGCCGAACAAATTCCTTCCCCTTGACAAGGCTGACAGGAGGGAGATTCCCTTCATCGCCTTGGAACATTCACGAAGTCTGTCCCATGGGCTTTCCCCAAGGTAACGCATCACTGAATCCGGAACGGCTCCGCCCCAAACTTCCATGATATAGAATCCGGCTTCCTGATAAAGCGGAAGCAACGTATCGATTGAGGCTTGTTTCATCCTGGTTGCAAACAATGATTGCTGACCGTCGCGCAGTGTAAGATCTCTGATTTTTAGTTTTCTTGCCATATTGCAGCTGTTTTCGTTTATCTGTTGCGATCTATCATTGTATTTTATGATTGATCTTATTTTTTCAATTTGAAGAAAAAGGGGATTTCAATCCAAGTATCAAAGATATATAAAATTTAATAATCAAGGAAAATCAAGGTTGTTTAATTCTGAATCCATATTTGAATCAATAAATTACCATCCGGTTATCTCCTTAACCCTACCGACTTTTCAGCCTGAAGATCTCGTTCCTCAACTCTTCTATTGTATGTCGGTAAGTGTCGATCTCTGCCCTGAGCTTATCGTTGGTTTCACTCAACCGGTCGTTGCGTTCCATCAACCGGTCGTTACGTTCCATCATCTTTTTAACGATATTTTCCAATTCTTCTATCTTTTCATGATGGTCGTGGTGGTGATGCTCTCCTTCCGAACTATGTGCCTGCCGGTGGAATCTGTTTAAAAGCTGGTTGAACAGATCACTGTCGGTCATATCGCCTACAAACCTTTCCTCATCCTCTTTTGGGGTCTTGATCACATAGGGGGCAAGGCTGTGCAATCCAAAAATCTCACAAAGTTTTTCCTCCTTTTCAATAGGCAACGGGCTTTTCCCGTTTTCAATTGCCGAAAGAAAGCTCTGGTTCATCTGGAGATGGTGTGCCAGTTCATTTTGGCTCAGTCCTTTCTCCTTCCTCAGTCGGGCTATATCGAATCGTGGCATCAGAAATAGTTTTTTCAATTAATGTCAAAGCAGATTCATGGCAACGTGTTATAAACTGCAAAATCAAGGTCTTGGAAGGAAGGCAGCAAAACATCGGCAAAGGTGTCAACAATCACACGTTCAGGATTACTGATAAAAATCCTCGGAATTGAACTTGACGCAAATTTGTTATACACTTTCCTGTTTTCCTGCGCCGACCAGGGAATACTCAGACCGTTAAGGCTCCAATATTCCTCAATTTCTTTCGCTCCCTCTTCTCTGGAAATGGCTGCAATCACAACATTCTGATTATCTTTATATTTTTGCCACAGTTGCTCCACTACGGGCAATTCCTCTTGACAATCAGGGCAATCTGTATTAAAAAACACTAATACGCCCACCTTACCTTCCAGAGATTTGTAAGACACCACACTTCCGTCGTTAAGAGTCACAGAGAAATCGGGCAATTCATCACCGGGAATGAGGATGGTTCCATCATCAATTTCATCTGAGACACAACTCTGTAAGCAGCATCCCATCAACAATATTACCAGATATATAATTTTAAGTCTCATTTCCTTTGAACGATTATTCATGCTTAAAGCCACTTCTTGTATTTGAAAAACCAGTAGGTAAAGAGTGTCACCACCACCATAAGCAAGAGAGCAAAAATATAACCTGCCGGCACAACCCATCCGTTGTTCAGCTCCCATACCCAATCAAGTTCGGGCATCATCTTGAAGTTCATTCCATACATTGATGCAATCAAGGTGGGTGGCATAAAAATCACTGCCGCCACGGAAAGAATTTTCACAATCTCATTTTGTTGGATATTGATAAGACCCATTGCCGTGTCTTGCAGATAATCGAGTCTTGAAAAACTAATATCACCGTGATTCATCAATGATTCAGCATCCTTTACCATCAGCAATATTCTGGGGCTCGCCTCCTGTGGGAAACGCTTCGACCTTTCAATTCCTGACAAAACTCTTTGAATGTCGAAAACGTCCTCCCTCAAGGATGTTGACTTCTCTTGGAGCTCGTTAATCCTGTGAAGAATGGCCTTGTCGATATCACTGCTCGTCGTTATCACCCTTGATAACCGTGATATTTCACGTGTTAGAAGCTCCTCCATATCGGCATCATAGTCGATAAACGCCTCAAGCACGGTCATAAAAACCTCATATCCCGTGCTGTTGTCATTGGGACGAAGTTTAATCCGCTTCTCAGCTTCGTTCAAAGCGTTAAGCTCAAGTTGATGATACGATATAAGCAATCCGGAAGATGTTATGATAAACGACACCGGTTCTGTCTCATTAGTTTTCCCCTTATCGATATAATAATTGGTGTTGGCCACTATATAGTCTCCCGCCTCGGAATATTTGGAAGTGGTTTCAATCTCGGTTGCCTCAGCTCTGGAAAGGAGTTTAACGCCAAAAAGTTGCTCCACTTCGCTCTTTTCCATAGATGTGGGGGCAGTGAGGTTGATCCAAACCACTTGCGACAAATCAACATGATTCAGATTTTTCGTATTTTCAAATTTTTCGCCTAACTTGTCAGGTTTATAATAAACAGTGATCATGGCAAAAACTCACCCGCACTGATGGGAAGAGATAGCGTAACACAAAATTAAGAAGTTAACGGATAAGAACCAAATTTAAAGCATAGATTTGAAGATATTTCAAAACCCTGTTATATATACTAAAAATTGAAAAATTTATCCATTAGCATTAATTTTGCATGAAAAATATCTTGCATCCTTGCAAAAGTTATTAAAATGCCGGAATTAAATAAAAAGATGAATTTTGGAAAAGGACTATTGTCAATAAGTCCTATTCTGGTATTTTTAGGGTTTTATGTAATCGTTTCCGTAATTATAGGCGATTTTTATAAGATACCTTTGTCAGTAGCATTGCTTGCAGCAAGCGTGTGGGCAATTTTTATTTTTCGAGATTTACCCTTTTCACAACGTATCGAAGCCTTTGCATCGGAAGCAGGCAGTTCCAACGTGCTCTATATGGTGTGGATCTTCATTTTGGCAGGTTGCTTTGCCCAACTTGCCGACAAAACCGGCGCTGTGGATGCCACGGTTGCATTGACCATCGACAGGCTACCTCCTGCTTTTGTGATGCCGGGACTCTTTTTGGCAGCCTGTTTCATATCCATGGCCATTGGAACTTCCGTGGGAACAGTGGTGGCATTAACTCCACTCGCGGTTAATTTTGCAACCGGAATAGGAGCTGACATCCCTTTTTTCGTAGCCATAATCCTTGGTGGTTCTTTTTTCGGTGACAACCTTTCCTTTATCTCAGACACAACAATCGCCGCCACACGTACACAAGGATGCAGGATGAATGAAAAATTCAAGGCCAATTTCCTTCTCGCGCTCCCTGCAGCATTGATTACTTTTGCAATATATATTTTCGGTGATTTCCCGATTAATGAGGCTGTCGCATCAGAAAATGTCAATCCATGGCTCATGCTTCCCTATCTCACCGTGATTGTTCTTGCAATTGCCGGAGTCAATGTAACATTAACTCTCCTTTCAGGAATTTTGCTCTCTGTCATAATCGCTTTCTGTTCCGGATTTGATTTCTTCACCATACTTCAATTCATGGGTGATGGAATTGATGGTATGGGCAACCTTATTATAATAACCCTTCTTGCGGCAGGGATGCTTGGACTAATAAAAAAAGCGGGTGGAATCAACATGATTTTGAAATTCCTCACATGCCACATCAAAGGCGCAAAAGGTGCGGAGGGTGCAATTGCATCATTGGTTGCTTTCGTGAATCTCTGCACCGCAAACAACACAGTGGCAATCCTAACTGTCGGATCTCTCACAAAAGAAATATCCGGTAAATATAAGATAACACCAAGGCGCAGTGCCTCATTGCTCGACACAGCCTCCTGTATCGTGCAGTGTCTGATTCCCTATGGAGCCCAAACCCTGCTGGCAACTTCTCTTGCAGGCATTTCTCCCACCGCACCTTGGCCATATCTTTTCTATCCTTGGATACTTGCAATCATTGTTGTCATTTCAATATTTATATATGGCAGAATAACACCAAAACCTGTCGCCACTTCAAAATGAGAGATAATTAATTTAGTTATTATTTAATGAAAATAAAGATATTAGCTTTCGTAGTCTCTTTAGTTATCTCTTTGTCGGTGACTCTTTCGGCTCAAAGAGTGTTTATGTTTGGAGACTCTCATGTGTGCGGCAAAAAATATCCGGAGCAAACCTCAAAAGTACTTAAAGATACTTTCCCCGCCATTGAATTCTCTTTTTGGGGGAAGAACGGCATCTGTTTTCATAGCGTAAATAAAAATCCTCAATATCTTGATTCTCTCTTTTCATTCAGTCCCGACATTGCAATAATTCATCTCGGCACTAACGGGGCATACGAGAACAATTTCTCCGGAAAGGCTTTCCGGGAAGAGATGGAATCATTCATATCCCTTTTCAGAGAAAGAATGCCTGAATGTAAAATTGTCTTTATTACACCCTTCACCAATAAAAAAAGAAGATACAGGAAAAAAGGAAATTGGTTCGTTAACAACAATAACAGAAAGGCGGCAGATGAGATTGTTGAATTTGTGAAAACACATCACGACACTTTCGTGATAGACAATAATGAAGAGGCGGGCAATCTTTTTATCAATTCAAAAACATTGATCAGACCCGACAATGTGCATCTCACTGAAAAAGGCTACAGACTGTTGGGCACCCAAGTGGGCGAATCAATTGTTGCAATCAACGATTTATGGACAACGCCGGAACTTTAGAAGTGGTGAGAAATATCGGGAATCTTTTCATTTATGATGGAAAGACCCCTTTGTTATTTTCTTCAGGCTTGTTTTGGTTTCTGTTTATTCTTTTCCTTCCGGTTTATATTCTATTGAAAAAGAGTAAGGCGAAGATGGTTTTTTTCGTAATCGTCTTTTCCTTGTTTTTTTATTACAAATCCTCCGGATGGTTTTTTTTGATGCTTATAGCCACTTCTCTCGCCGACTGGCTCCTCTCATGGGTTATATTTAAAAGCCGGTCGAAAGGAAAGAAACAAGTTTGGCTTTGTGTATCGATATGTCTGTCGCTCTCTGTTCTCGGATATTTCAAATATGCAAACTTTTTCCTATGGAACTGGAATGCCATGGTTGAAGGCAATTTCCAGCCCCTGGAAATTATTCTTCCCGTTGGTATCTCTTTCTATACTTTCCAATCGATAAGTTATGTGGTCGATGTGTATAAACGTAAGATCACTCCCACAAGGTCTTGGTTCGACTATCTCTTTTTTCTATCCTTTTTCCCCGCTCTTGTTGCCGGTCCGATAGTGCGTGCCGATTATTTCCTGCCACAAATTAAAAAGAATCTGGAGGCTGATTCAAGAATGATATGGGGAGGTTTGTGGCTTGTGATAATCGGAATTATAAAAAAAGCTTTGATAGCTGATTATATTTCACAATATAATGATCTGATTTTTAACGATCCCCAGATATATACCGGATTGCAGGCACTGATGGGGGTGATGGGTTATACCATGCAGATTTATTGTGATTTCTCGGGCTATTCCGATATGGCTATCGGCTTGGCCCTGATCATGGGTTTCCGACTCGGCACCAACTTCGACTCACCTTATCAAAGCAGAAACCTGACTGAATTCTGGCGACGCTGGCATATTTCTCTTTCAACTTGGCTTAGGGATTATCTCTACATACCGCTTGGTGGAAACAGAAAAGGCACTTTCAGAACCTATCTCAACAACTTTCTCACAATGCTCATAGGCGGATTATGGCATGGGGCTGCCTGGAAGTTTGTATTCTGGGGTGCTATGCACGGAGTTGGTCTTGCCGTGCATAAAAGCTGCAAGCCTTTGCTCGATAAAATACCTGACAATGCAGCCACAATTTTTTTCTCGTGGCTTCTTACTTTTATTTATGTTTCCTTCCTATGGGTATTTTTCAGGGCGGCATCTTTCTCAGATTCAATTCTAATAATCAAGAATATTTTTGTTGATTTTAAGCTCTCCCAACTTCCGGAGTTTATTTCAGTGAGATATGTTTGGTGTGTGATGATGGCTGCTCTTGTCGTGATGCATTTTGTACCTCAAAGCTGGGCCGACAAACTTCAGTTCTATTTTATCAAAGCCCCATGGATTGTTAAATTTGTTATCTTTATCTTTGTGGTGCAATTAGTGATTGAATTTATGGTGGCGGAAGTTCAACCTTTCATATATTTCCAATTTTGAAAATCCGTTTTCAATGAAAAAAAAGATTCCGGAAATATTGTCATTATGGCTATTGTTTTTAGTGTCATTGGTTATTTTTATAGGAATCTCTTTCTCTGATTCATTTAAGATAGGGTCTTATGAACCGAACAAGGGATCATTCCGCGACCAATTGACTGCCCGTGAAGTGAGTGCTGCGATTGAAGATTATGAAACAAAAGACACTCTCTCTGTCATGGATGTCACATCTGTTGAAATAGAGCCCGACACCACGGTTCATTCTCTCTTGATTTTCGGAGATTCCATGACCCACAACCTCGGAATGAGCATTGCAAAATATGGAACCAAAAACAACTATAAGGTCACTTCGGTTACCTGGGAATCCTCTTCAATACCGGGTTGGAGCGGTTCCGACAAGATAGAGCAATATATCGAGGAATCAAAACCAGACTATATTATGGTATGCCTTGGATCTAACGAAACAATACTGAAAAACTTTGACAGCAGGATTCCTCACATACTCAAAATAAAAGAAAAATTCGGCGATATTCCCTTTATTTGGGTAGGGCCGCCCCTCTGGAAAGAAGACCAGGGACTTTATGATGTCATAATCAAAACCTTGGGTAAGGATATCGTTTTTAAAACAGAGGGCATTGATATTCCGCGTGCCGGAGATCATATTCATCCCACTATGCGGGGAGGAGATATCTGGGCCGATACTTTGATGAGATGGATTTCTCATTCAAAACATCCAATATTAACAGAAAAGCCTGATTCCAACACTTCTATTAAAGGCCATAGAATCATATATCTTCACCTTAATGAATAGCGTCAGGCGTAGGAGTGCATCCCTCCGATGAAGTAATTGACTCCGAAATAGGTGATAATCATCATAAAGAAAGCTATTATCAGTATTATGCCATATAGCCTGTAGTTCTTTATAATCCTGTTGCCCAGACAGAGTGGAAGCAAATAAACAAAAAAAGTTATGGCAGCCCAATTCTCCTTTGGATCCCATGACCAATAACGGCCCCAGGCCTCTTTTGCCCATAAGGAACCTAAAATAATTCCCAATCCCAATAAAACTACCCCTATTATATTTACGTTTCTGCACCATTTCGCCAACCCTTCACCCTTATCCCTTTTAACACATTCCAAGGCAATGGAGAGAGGGAACATCACAGCCAAAAAGGCATAAGACATCATTATCACCGAAACATGGAAGGCAAGCCATGGCGAAGCAAGCGCCGGTGAGATTGCGGTGATAACAGGATTAGATGCCGACAATCTTGCCACTAATGAAGTAAACGCCCCCATAACCATCATGGCCGTGGCGATCCATGGTTTGGAATTGCAAGATATGGTTGCCATGATGAAAAGAATCACCGACATGAAAATCATCACCTGTTCACCGTCGGCAAGCGGAATGAATCCTCCTATAAGCCACCTTAAAATGAAATCCGCTAGCGATATTAATGCCGGAAAGATATAAAGCAGCCAAAGGAAGTTCCGTTGTTTAAAGCAGATGGATAAAATTCCTATCAACGAAATTGAAAAGGCCACAATAAAAAGCCAGGTAACGATGTGAACCTTGTTAAAAAATATCTCAAGTGAAACCTTCCATTCGGGCAACGGTTCTATTCCCGAGTCTTGAAGAGGTTGAAACAAAGAATTTGTCCTTAACAATAAAAGAATCTCTATTTTTTCGTCAAGATCAAGAATCGCCTTGTCAAATGCCTCGTCACCGCTTAAATAAAAGTTACGCAATTTATAATCACCATATTCATCAAATAGAACTGAAATGGGTATCATATCCCCCTTTCTGACTTCAAGTGAGTCGGCAAGTCTCTTATCAGAAATTTTAAAAAGAGGCACATCCACCCAATCTGACGGAAACACAATCAAGGACGATACAAATCTAACAGGATCAAGTTTTCCGAAATTACGTTTTCCCGTCAGTTTGACAGTCACATCGCTTGCAACCGTGTGAAAAGGCACCACCCTGTCTTTATAAAAAACCTGCTTGCGTGCCAAAGAATCAGCCTGACGGGGAGTTAGACTTCTTACCCGGGGTAGTTCTTGGGCATCAGCAAGAAGAAAGAGACTTATTGCAAAGAATATTAAAATGGTGCGTATTCTCCACATTCTGTAGCTTTTACCGCCATACATTCCATTTCTATCAGCCATCCCGGCCTACACACCGGCGCCTCAACAATAATTATAGGGATATCGGGTAATTTTTCACTGAAAATCTTGCTGACTTCATCATGATCGGAAAAATCCCTAAGATACACAATAATATGGCAAACATCTTCCCATCCCGCATCGGCAGATTGAAGAAGTTTCTCCACATTTTCCATCATCCTCAGGGTCTGACCCCTTAAATCACCACGATGCACTATCTCTCCATATTTGTTTATGCTTGCCGTGCCAGAAATAATGACATGCCGCCGGTCACCGTAATCGATTGAGGTGCCCCGTTCGAAGGCGACACCATATTCCATTGTAGAATTCAAATGGCTCGGAGCCTTGAGATAATTCACTTGCCCCTCTTTTAATCCTTTCACTGCATAGGCGTTGAAAATGACTTTTTCCCGAGCCTCAGCCTTTTTGCCTCCTATTCCGGTGCTTGCAATGAAATGACTTGCCGTTGTGAGACCTGCCGTGTCAAAAACCCTGTTTCTCCCGACAACCATCCCTTTATAATTCACATCAACGTCTCTTACAAAAAACCAGGTACGCATACAATTCTCAAGTAGGGAACAGTCTCTTTCTTTGAGCAAATTCTCATAATCGGTCAGAATAGACACAGTGGCTTTCTCAGGATCATCCGTACTTTTTAAATAATCGCCCATCCAAAAATGTGAATATTCTCCGTGTCTCACACCATAGAAATTATCACCCTCTTTATGAGATTTTACATCCGACAAACCATAGACCCATAGCCCTGCTTTAGAGCCGTCGGTTGGTGGCTGGCCTATTATCGAGGTGGCACAGCTACCCAAATCTTCGGGAATCAGAGGCTGCTGGTTTGCGATATCGCTTAGAAACCATCTACAGAATACCGGAGTTATATCGAGATCCCTCATCACAATCCGGAAAGTGTCGGAAATAGCTTGAATCCTGCATTCAATTCCTCCATCGAAACCATAACATGTAAACATCAGATGATATTCATCAACATGATCCGCTCCTCTTGAAAAAGAAGTGGTTGCAAGTGTTATTCCGTTAGGATATGTGGTTTTATTTCGCGTGAGCATTTTCTCTGTCTCTTTATCTTTTGGCACCGTTGTCAATCCAGGCTCCGATAAGTTCCAAAAGGTTATATTCTGTGATTTCTGTTGAGTGGTCATAATTCCAGTTTTGAGAAAGATCTTCTGTTAAGATTCTGTAAAGCAAACTTCCCGAACGACTTCCCGGACTTACCCTCAGCGTGCCGTCGCCAACTTTCTCAGATTCAATACCCACCAGATTTTCAAAGCTTTTTCCATCGGTGAGATAAAGATTCGCCGCTGCAAAAGTTGAGGCCCCATGGCAGTTGGCACAGGTTGCAGTGAAAATATTATTCTGGATCACATCAAACATATTCACATCCAATACTTCTTGCAAAGATATATCATAATTTTCTCTTCCGTCGGGTTTTATGGAATAGAAAGTTGCAATCCTTTGTCCTAATCTGTTCACAACACACAACTCAATTGTGTTGGTTTCTTCGGGTAGATTGGATAATGTTATGTTATAAAAACCTGTTTCAGCCGATTTAACACCTATTGACTTTGATATGAGTGCATAATCACTCCCGTTTTTGAATGCGGCAATCGACACGGTATATGTGGCAGGCCAAGAGCCAGCATTCTGTATGTCGGCTGTTATTGACACATTCAATCCCTCACCGGAAGTGGTTACAGCATCTTCATAAAGCCTCCCTTCATCGCATCCGGCAAACAGAAAGCAAGTTAAGAGAAATATTGTTTCAGGAAATTTTTTATGTTTTTGCATGTTAAAAAGAATATTGCACCAAAACTGTAGCTGAATGAGTAGCGAGACCAAGGTTGTCTTCGTCTCGGTCAAGCTGACGTTTGTGACCGGTGCGACCGATGTATTGATACATTGCCTGTAACTTCAGATTTATTGAACTTATATAAAAATTAATTCCGGCAGCCGGCATGTTCAGCATTCCTCCTTTTTTTGTTCCGTTACGTTCCATGATGTCGTAACGGAGCGCACCCTGAAGTTTGTCGTTGAAAAAATATCCGGCTTGCACATATCCTCCCCAGAAGTTATAGCTCTCATCAATTTTCTGACGTTTGGTAAATCCCACGTTCATATAATATGCCTCAGCTCCGAAATACCATCGGTGGTGAATCCATGCAAACTCTGCCCCTAACCTGGTATCGTTGGTGCTCTCATTTTCACTTTCCACGTTAATCGATGCCGAGACTCCTGCCAAGAGCTTGTTTTGGTGCAACTGTCGCGGGTCACCTTGTGTCAGGGGCATCACACCGTAAGGTTGAAAGGTAAGCCGTGCTGCGTACAAAAGGGATGGAATATGCCAGTCGTCACTCATGGTTTTTGTTGCCAGATTCACATTAGCTCCGGTTCCATTGAAAACTCCTATCTGGTAGCCCCATTTTTTTGCAAACATACCATGTACTTCGGCTCCCAGATCAAAACCGATTCCAATATGCGGAGTAACGGCATTAAGTGAATAAGGTAAAATCACCGAAGATGTAAGAGAAGTGGGTAGCTGTGGGAACAGGGTCTCTCCCAATGTGGTGAGATAAGCATGTGAAAACGGCACCTTGAATTTACCAATCCGTACGCCTATCTCCTCTTTCGGCCGGATATCCGCCCATGCCTGTTGTAATATGGCTCCTCCGGATGCCGCAGCATTTATCGAGAGGTTGAACGTAACTATCTTAAAGGCTTTTCCGGTAAACCCCAACACGGCATAGGGTATCGCAAATCCGGAATTTGCCACATTGTCCTGATTATAGGCAGGATCAAGACCTGCATCATCATAATAATTATAGTTATATGAGGTCTGAACCATCAGATATGGCTTGAAAAGAAAATTGCCGTTTTTTGTTGTGAAAGTAAACCCGTTATGGTCGGCAAGTGAGATCACTCCGTTTTCCCGGTCGTCGTCATACTGAGCTTTCGCGGGTAAAACACTTGCTGCCAGCATTAGGAGTAATAAAATATGGAACTTTTTCATTTCCGGTTTTTGTTTATAGTGATTCAAGGAAAGTTATTAAAGCAGCCCTATCGGATGCATTCATCTTTTCAAAAAGACGTCTTGAAGCCTGACCTTCGCCACCATGCCACATGATTGCCTCCAACAAGTTACGTGCTCGTCCGTCATGGAGAAAATATGTGTGCCCGTTCACACGTTTCTGGAGGCCGATCCCCCAAAGTGGCGTGGTTCTCCATTCATTACCCATGGCCATTCCCGACTGATAATTATCGTTGAGTCCTACTCCCATTATTTCCGACCCCATGTCATGAAGGAGATAGTCTGAATAAGGATGGATGGTCTGGTTCCCAAGCCAAGGAAGAGCCGTGCCGTTCAGCAATACTGACCCACGAGGTTTGGTATGTAGGGTGGTGACATGGCAAAGATGGCATTTGGCCTCATAAAATTTCTGTTCTCCCAAAATCACCTCCGGGTCGTTGACGTTTCTGCGTGCCGGAACCCCCAGACTCTGCATATACAGATCAACATTTTCCATATCTTCAGTCGATATGTCGAGCCGATCGTAGGTTAAACCCATCATGGAACCCTCTTTCATCTGGATTTGACCTTCACATATCTCTTCAGGATATCTTGAATTGGTGACCCCCATGTCAGAAGAGAACCCAAGTTCAACAGTTAGATCGGCATGCTGAGCCTTGTTTCCCGATACACCCACACATGTCACTCCTCTTTCCGACACGTAGTTCACTCGGCCGGAAATGCCATATTCAGGATAATTGCTCTTAGCGGCCAATGCCTCTATCTCCGTGGGATCCAAAGCCATCATCTGCCCCATTCCGACATGACGCAAAGGGATTCTGACTGTGCAAAACAGATCGGAAGGATCTATCGGATCGGCATACCAGTCGGTGATGGTATATTCCGGACGGGCAAGTTCGTAGGTCTCTCCATCAGGGAATGAAAAGGTTTCGTAATGCCAGTCAACCTTCAGTTTTCCTTCAGCCGTGACACCGTAAATTGACTGGTCATGAAGAACCCTGCCATAGTCCCTGAAATAAGCACCGTTACGACGGGTCACATAAACCAACATGGCGGAAAATCCGTAGGAACCGGATCCGTTTCCATTCCATACACCCGGTCTTGTTCTTCCGGCATTACGGTGGCAACTTCCACATGAATAACCGGCGTACACCGGTCCGAGTCCACCCCCTTCTGAATTTGACGAGGTCCTGACGTCATCATACAGACGGTCGCCACGGTTAAAACGCGTCAAATAAGTACCCGACACCCAATCGGCCTCCGTGTCATAGGCTACCGACGAATTAAGGAACACAGTTGAGGTACCGGCCGACAACGCGTAACCGGCAGGCACTTCAATATCGAGAACGTCTAATCCGAAATCGTCTTCACATGATGACGTGATTATAGAAACTAAAATTAAAGTCAATATCTTGTCAAGGTTTCTCTTCATTTCTTATTGATGTTTCTCAGATATCGAAAGATTTGAAGATATCTGCATAAGGACGGCCACCTTCATAAGATTTTGTCCATGAATCATACAAGTCTTCTGCATCCTTCACAAGTAATGTGGCCACCTGGATCATATAATTGGCCCATGATTTATAGTTGATGCTGTTAACGTCCATATCTTCAGGTGTAGTGGCCTCTGAATCCGCAACATATTTCCGTGCTTCACCATTTTTAAAAAGAAGGAATTCCAGGGTGTGGTATCCTCTTACATTTTGTGCCGCCTCAATCTCATCGTCGGCATCAGAATCGCTCCAATCAAGATCATCGAAATTACCTGAATTGAGAATTTTAACAATCTCATCCTGATCGAGAGGCCAGGAGTCCATATTCGGGTCAAGACCCAAAGCATCTACCGGGCCGAAAAGAAAAGCCTCGCTTTTTTCCCAGGGTGCACGTGCCGACAACCACGCCTCGCATGCCGGTGCAAAGTCGGCCGACTCAGGATTATTCATCAATGCCTGTGCCAATGTGTTCACCGCATCAAGCAGTTTTGAGTTTCCTGAAACCAATTCTGAATAGGTTGGCAAAACAACATTATCAACATAGTTGGCAACGATTGCATTCAGCTCATTATCATAATTTGAGGTCAAACCCATCACGTAGGTTTGAAGATTGTTGGTAAGTAATACCTCAAGGTCTGAACAAGCCTCCATTGCATCGATTGTCTCATCGCTGTCGATATTGTTTCTGAATGGCTGGGGAATATTCTGGATAGCGATCCAGGCATCGTTGATAGCCTTTCTTACCTCAGCGTCGAGAGTAGGGTTGTTGCTCTCGACGAAATGAGCGAGAGAATTGTTTGAAACCGACCATTCTATTCCTCCGTTGTTTATATTGGCGGTGCTTGTTGTTGTGCCGGCATAAGTATTAGCTATAGAAAGGATATTATTGGAATAATCGTCTCTTGAATGCCAGCTGTACCATGATTCCACGGCATATACAGCACCTGTCTTGTTGCCCTCTATCCAGAGATCATAAGGTTCTCCTATTTTTGATGTGCCAACTTCATTGGCTATATCAGCGCTTCCCTCAATCATTTGAGAAAGACATACGGTGGATTCTGCCGGACCGTAGCTCTGAGACGGACCATTACCGGTTGACGGATTCTCATTATCTAAATCTTTGCTTTTGTCGTCGGTACACGCTGCCAATGACATCAAGGCGAGTGCGGTAACTGAAAAAAGTAATGTTCTCTTCATAGCTGTGATAATTTCAATTTTTATTAAAGTTATTTACTGATAAACCAGCCTATATAGGCTACCCCGATTGAGAATTCATTTTCTGAATTATAAGGGGTTTTCCCGCCAAACATTCTCTGTGTTCCGATCTGTCGGGTAGTGTAGTCGGCTTTTACGACCAGATTTTTTAGTGCATACCAATTTATGCCGGCCTGCCATTGACTCACTTCAAGGCGTTTATCCATCACCTGGGTTGATTGTCCGCGATATTGGGGGTTATAGTATTCATATCTCACAAAAGGGTAGAGTGTAGGGAACTTTTTTATTTTGAACACTTTCCCAATGTTGAAACCGGCCTCTGCCCCGTAACTTAATGCATTCTTTGCAATCGGGATAAGACGGCTGTGAGGTGAATTGTTTGAAAGTCGGCGATTGATGGAGCTTAATGCTGCTGAATTACCCACATATCCGTATGTCAGGTTACCTCTCACAGTGAAATAATCATTGAGGTATTGGAGATCCCAGGTGCCTATCGCAACAGGAATCTTACCTATGGATGCGTAAGTCTGCGATTTGTCGGAGTTTTTGCCTGCGTTGAAGCAGTAATAACCCGAGACCCCGGTGCGAAGTCCGGGTACACCTGCATAATCCAGTCTCAGAACATAGCCCGGCGACGTGAAGTTATCTACTTCAAAATAGCCTTGTTTGCCCCCGATCACCCATTCGTTTCTGTCAAATCCGTTGGCATTCAGACCGGCAACAACCATCAGCTGATAATTGAATTTTCCATAGTCACGTCCGAAAGTTCCGAATATCTCTAATCCTGTTTCATGCCATGTGGTTGGGATCAGTGCGGTTTCAGCCTGCGGACGCTGAGTGCCGAAGAAATTTATCGGTTCATGGTGGGCATTTGTTAATCCCACAGGCACAATCAGATGACCCGCCCTCACATTAATGGCGGGATGTATAAGGCGTGTGATATGGAACTGTTCGAGGGCAACTTCACCACCCTTTTCTATTTCAGTTTCATATTCTCCGTTTTCGCTGTTCTCTATCTCATAGGCAGCTCCTACTCCACCGGCCTCAAACTCTATTTCCGCTCCAAGAATCCACTTTGGAGTAAACTTGAAATCAATGGCAAGCACAAATCTTGGAATCGATATGGCGTTACGGTGCGTGCGGTCATTGCCATAGGATGCTCCCGTGAATCTGTTACTTCCGTAGTCCATGAATTGGGCAAGCATTTCCCCGTAACCTCCGAAACGGAACTTTCTGTAACTGTCGATATCAGGATTCACGCTTGCATAGTATTCTGATGTCGGCGACTCATAAATATCGTCGGCTAAAATGTTAATGTTGGCTGCCAAAAACAGTTGGATACAAATCGCAATTATAAATTTACCTGTTTTCATATAATGAGTCGGTGGAATTTTTTCGTTGTGCAAAATTACTTTTACCGACTCCCCGTGGCAATCACCTGTTGTTGGTAATTATTCTTCTCCTATTAATCACAATTAGGTATAGCAACCCGATTTTTTACACCGGCTTTATCATAATAGAAAAGTGTGCCGCAATGCCGACACACTTTTCTAAATCCTCTCAGGCCTCTC
>JAFLTM010000002.1:0-29477 GCA_022509225.1 Muribaculaceae bacterium | reverse complement strand
TAACTACTAATTACTAATTAATTAGCGATTTCTTTGAGCAGTTCTTCCACAGCTCTCTTTAATTGAATATCTTCACCGGCAACAATTGCCTCCGGCGGATTCAAAACATAGATGTCAGGTTCCAGCTGTGTGTTCTCAAGATAACTTCCATCCGGCAGCTGATAACCGGTGACGGGAATACCGAACACCATGGTGGGATCTTGCATCCTGACCCAGTTTACCGATGTCATTGTACCAGGCACCGGAGCACCGACAAGTTTACCTATTCCGGTGTGTTTGTAAACCCATGGTGTGCCGTGGGCGTTGCTGTAGCAGGCTTCTGCCTGAACCATGATAGAAGGCTTGTTCCATCGTTTTGAAGGCATTTCGCTGCCAATCTGATCACGCACAACCTGGGTGAAATACTTGTTTCCGCTGAACAACACTTCCACATCTTCATGAAGCCGGCCGCCACCATTCCATCGGATGTCGATTACTATTCCATCTTTTTCATTGTATTTTCCCAAAACATCTGCATATATATCACGGAAACTGTCGTCACCCATAGAGCGGATATGCACATAACCAAGACGACCTCCGCTCCATTTATCTACATCTGCAGCACGGTTCTTCACCCAGCGGTTGTAGAGAAGTTCCTGTTCTGCACCTTTGCTCACAGGCACTACAACCTCTTCATCCATAGATCCATCAGGTTGTTTATATTTCACCAAGGTTTTTTTACCCGCTATGTCATTGAACGGGGTTGTGCGGTTGCCTCCCGACAAAGAATTGCCATTTATTTCCATAACTATGGCACCGGGTTTGATTTTTGACCAAGACTTTGCCATAGGACCTCCCTCCAGCACCTCTGTTACAACAAGTCCTTCAGGATTCTCCGAATTCATGTCAAACAAAAGACCCAAAGAGGCTGTCCTCACGGCATTGCCGTCAGCTTGAGGAGAATATCTGCCTCCTGTGTGCGAAACATTAAGTTCTCCAAGCAGTTCACTTAACATCTCTGCAAACTCGTAGTTGTCAGTAATATGAGGAAGGAATCTACGGTAATGCTCCGTTAGATTCTCCCAATCCACTCCGTGCATGTTCTTATTATAGAACATCTCTCTTTCCTGACGTTTGACATAATCAAACATATATGCCCTTTCCTTGGCATGATCCACCTCCTGTTTCCCTTCATAAGAAACCGGCGTCAGTTTGCCTTTGTCGTCCATCTTGCGGATTGAGTTTCTGGAAAGGAGCAACACGTTTTTCCCGTCTTGCGATGTGGAGAAACGTGCCATCGGGCTCTCTAAATTTCTGACAAGCTCACTCTTCTTGTCACGAAGGTTAATTTTCCATAGACCGCCGTCTCCATTTGCCGATGATATGTAATATAAAGCCTCCCCATCAGGTGTTACATATTTGTCAGAAACATCGGATGATGCCGGTGTCAGGCGTATCAGCCGGTCTTGAATATTTCCTCTGTCCACCTCAATGGTTTTCACACTCTTTTTATCTTCACCATCTTTCTTATCCCCCTTACCCTGTTTGTCGGATGCTTCTTTCTTTGCAGGGCTATCCTTCTTGTTGGCTTTCTCTACCTCTTTCAGAAGTTTATAGTCTTCTTCATTAAGGCGGAATCTGTCGTAGGCATCCTGCGTAAGGAAGGCTATCATCACATCCTGCTGCGAACCCCATGATGCATGGTTTCTCATTCCGTATCTGTCTGACTGGAAAACCACTGCCTCGCCATCAAGGGCAAAAATCGGAGACTCGTCAAAATATCCCGTTTCGGTGAGCGGAATCATCTCGGCTGTTTCTGTATTGACTATAAAAATGTCGGTATATGGGTCATGGTTATGCAACACACCTTCCGTCACAATCCATTTCCCGTCGGGACTCCATTCATAACCATATCCACCGCTCCTTGATATATGGGTTTTACCGTCAAGGAGTTGTTTCACTTCTCCGGTTTTCAAATTCTTGACCATTAGCTTGTTACGGTCTTGAATATAAGCAAGCCTATTGCCATCCGGGCTATATGAGGCATAGGTTCTTTCAGTTTTGTCTGTCGGATCAAAGAGCGGGGTCTCCTCTATCAGGGTTGAATTTGCAAAATTGTTTTCATCCTCCCTCGCAGGTTGTGCCGTATAGATATTCCAATGTCCGTCTCTTTCAGATGTGTATATAAGTTTCTTTCCGTCGGGACTCCAGCTTAGCTGTCTCTCAGCTTCCGGGGTGTGGGTGATCTGTTTGGTAGTGGCATAATCGGCTGAAGTAACAAACACTTCTCCGCGACTTATAAATGCCACCGAACTACCATCAGGTGAAGGCACTCCCTCTTCAATTGAACGCAGAGCCATTTTCTCCACCGGATTGAATTGATCGGTCACTGCCACAACCTCTATTTTTTGCGGTTCGCCACCGCCTTTTTGTGTATAAATCTCACCGTCATAGGTGTAACACATCAATCCATTATCGGCTATCGATAGGAATCTGACGGGATGCTCGGTAAATGAGGTCAAATACCTGCCTTCACCGGAACCGTCAACCGGTTGTGAGAACAGATTAAGGGTTTTACCCGGTTCCTCTTTAATATATATCAGGGTTTTACCGTCGGGAGTCACCACCGGGTTTCGATCCTCCCCCGGTCTGTTAGTGACATTTTCAAATTTACCCGATTTCCTGTCGTATTTCCATATATCCCGTGTCACTGATGAGGTGTGATGCTTCCTCCATTCATCTTCCATCCCCTTGTGATCCTGATAATAGATAACTTCAGAGTTATCAGGAGAGAAAAACGGGTATAATATCGGCACTCCCGCCACCTGCACCGGATTCCCGCCGGTTACCGGCACAGAATAAAGTTCAGTCATTCTTGCTGAGGGGAACAGTGCGCTCTCACTATTGTCTTGAATTGCCGCAGAGAAAAGTATATCTTTCCCGTCCGGTGTGAAAGCCTCCGGGATTTCATTAGCAGAATTAAAGGTTAGTTGAGTGGCTTCACCACCTCCGGCAGGCACTAAAAAAATATCGAAATTACCGTTCCGGTCACTGCTGAAAGCGAGCAACTTGCTGTCGGGCGACCAGATAGGATGATCTTCATAGAAAGATGTGGTGGTAATCCTTTTGGCTGTCCCTCCACCGGATGGCACAGTCCAGATATCACCTTTATAGGTGAAAGCGATGTTTTTACCGTCGGGGCTGATCTTGACATCCCTCAACCATAAAGCCGGCTCTTGTGCATTACTTATGAACGTGAAGGCTGCCGATAGCAGCATCATCTGCCCTATTCCCTGTATTAATTTCATTTTATAATGTGTGTTTTTTTAACTTATGGTTATAGCCTCGTCACGGCAGACTCAAATGTCTTTGAGAAAATATTGAGTTGACACAAACGTGCTTCAGGTTTCCGTCGTGATTTTGACAAAGTTAAGAAAAAACCATTTCCTATCAAAAAACCAAATTGCGTTAATACGACTTCTCCATATACGTCAAGCGCTATCATTTACAAACTCGGGCACATCCATATAATCCAAAATTGAGTAGTAAACCTTATTCGATTCCCTCTGTAACCAAAATTTTATCTGATATCTTTCGGAGAAATACCTTTCATACTTTTGAGGAATTTGCAAAAACTTGATTGATTGGCGAAGTTTAGTCTGTCGGCAATTTCTCCAATACTTAGGTTAGTGGTTTTTAAAAGCCATATTGCTTCCATTAACAACATCCGGTTTATATATTCTTTTACTGTCCTGTTTGATAGATTTTTTACAACACGAGATAAATAAGTGGTGGTAACATTTAATTTTTTAGCATAGAACCCAATCTGATGCTCCTTTATATAATGTTTAATCAACAGATTAATGAAGGCTACAAAGATTTTCTCTGAATTAATGCTTGAATGTTTAATGATTCCGGCACTTTCTATATAATTAAAAAGGTCAAGAAGAAATAAAGAAAAAGAGAATCGTAATGCCTCAGTGTTATTTAATGAAATGGGATTCTTCAAATAATTTAGGATTTTCAATAAATCATTCTCTGCCTGTTTAAAATAAGGTTCTGTAAGTGCAATTACAGGATCCACAAGATGTATTAATGGAACAAAAGCAGATTGCAGGATTTTTCTGGCTACAGGAGATTCAAACAAAGTCTTGTCTTCCACTAATAAAGAAATACCTTCATAATCTTCAGATATATGACTGAGGCTTATAGGAAAACCGGGGGAAGATATGTAAATAAGTTTTTCTTTAAGCAGAATATCCCGTCCATTGTAATGCAAAACACATGAGCCTTTCCTAATCAGATTAAAAGAATAAAATCCCAATGTGTCTCTTAGGCATTCAGTTTTTGATACAATTGTGAAATTGGTTTTTACACAATATATTTCCTCAGATATAATTCTTATATCTTGAATTTCAAGAAAATTTCTCAGAAAATCTTTGAGATTATACATAAATTTATTCTTGTCTAAATTACATATTTTTTGAGAATGTTTCGTTTTTGACAAAATTATGTCATTTTTGGAGTAATATTAAAAGAGATAATAGACCTAACTTTGCAATTTAAATCATCAACCAATGAAAGTTTACAAAATGTCACATAAAAATGAATTGATAGCGATTTCAATTTTCTTGTTGTTAATGGGTTGTAATAAAAAAGACGACAAACCTACGGTCCAACCTCCGGTGAAAGTGACAGTAATGAAAGTGGACTCCGGAATAACCGAATCAGATAAGGAATATTCGGGAATTGCGGCTGCTTCCGACAATTCCACGGTCAGTTTTTCTGTTTCTGGCACCATAACGGATTTGTATGCTTCCGAGGGTCAAAAAGTTTCAAAAGGTCAGATTTTAGGTAAAGTTAAAAACGGTGATTACATGAATGCCTATAACATAGCCGAAGCACAGCTTGAAGAGGCTCAGGACGCATATAACCGTTTAAAGAAACTCCATGATGCCAAAGCACTCCCAGAAATAAAATGGGTTGAGATTCAACAAAAGCTGAAACAGGCACAAAATTCTGCCGAATTGGCGAAACGCACCTTGGAAGATGCGACATTACATGCTCCTCTTTCAGGAACCATCACAAAAAAATATGCCGATGTCGGGCAAACCGTAATGCCTGTTGAACCGGTTTATGAGATAACTTCATTGCAAGACCTTACAATTAATATATCAGTTGGAGAGAATGAGATAGGCTCATTTAAGGAAGGACAGATTGCCCATGTAACAATAGAATCCATATCAGATACGATTTTGACGGGAAAAATAACAGAGAAAGCAGTAACTGCAGATCCCCTTACAAGAAATTTTACCATCAAAATCAAATTGAGTGGGCTTAATGTCCAAATTTTGCCCGGGATGTTGGCAAATGTGAAATTTGAAAATTTAGAAGGAGAATCTGAATATTTTAATCTTCCTTCCCAGGCAATTGTCCTCAATGACGATAACCGCTGGTTTGTGTGGGTTGTAAGGGATAGTGTAGCGGAAAGAAAATTTGTTGAGACCGGTGGCCTTACAACAGATGGCGTGAGCATTAAAAGTGGACTTGTGCCGGGAGATTTAGTGATTGTGGAAGGAATCAGAAAAGTCGGCACCGGTTCAAAAGTTATTCCTATAATGAAATAATATTATTATCATGGCCGATCCTACCAACAATAACAACAATACGAATGCCATTCAAAATGAGCCAAAAACAAATCCGTTTGTGGCAATGGGGATGCGTTATAGCAATCTCATTATACTCATTCTCTCTTTGTTTATGGCTTTCGGAATTTATTCGTTAGATATCATAAACAAACAGGAGTTCCCAAGTTTCACAGTCAGAGAGGGAGTAGTGGCCGCCATTTATCCCGGGGCAAGTTCCGAGCAAATGGAGGAGGAAGTCCTCAAGCCTCTTGAAGATTATATATTTTCTTATAAAGAGGTCAACAAGAACAAGACCTACGCGAGAGTTACAGCCGGCACTGTAATTATATTTGTCGAACTTGATGATGATGTTAACGACACCGACAGTTTCTGGAATGAGTTCAAATTGGGGATGGACAATGAAAAAGCGAAACTGCCTGCAGGAGTGTTGGGAGTTGAGACAATAAGCAATTTCGGAGCGACATCTTCCTTACTCATAACAATACAAAGTAACGATAAAACTTACAGGGAACTTGGAGAATACATGGACGACCTCAAAGAGACCATCCGCGATGTGGAAAGTGTAGGCTCTATGACAGTATATGGTGAACAGAAAGAACAGATAGCAATATACCTTGATCCTCAAAAACTTCAACATTATGCTGTAAGGGAGGAAACGCTGGGAGCAACCCTGCTGGCTCAAGGATTTAAGACAACAGGTGGAAGTATCAGGCAAGAATATTACACAAGTCCAATTTATGTTGACAGAGTTATTGAAAACATTGAAGACATATCACAAATGATTGTCATGTCTTCACCTGACGGTTCAATTGTAAGATTGGGAGATGTGGCTGAAATAAGAAGAGAATATCCCGAGCCGGAAAGTTATATCACCAATAATTTTGAAAAATGTATTCTCCTTAGTGTCGGCATTAAAGATGGATACAATGTCGTGGAAATGGGTCGGGAAGTAGAGAAACAGATTGACAAATTCAAGAAAACCTTACCATCCAGCGTGACGCTGTTTAATATTACAGATCAACCTGTCGTTGTTAACAGCTCTGTAAATTATTTCCTTGTGGAGTTGCTCATTGCAGTTGTGGCAGTGATGGTGGTGATAATGTTGCTCCTGCCCTTCAAGGTGGCCTTGATCGCTTCAATGACAATCCCTATATCAATATTCATTTCCATCGGACTTTTCATGATTTTTGGAATTGAACTGAACACGGTGACTCTTGCATGTCTTATCTTATCGCTTGGTATGATAGTGGATAACTCAGTGGTGATAATAGATGATTATGTTGAACTCATATCAGAAGGAGTGGATCATTATAGCGCCACGCTAAGGTCAGGTACCGAATTCTTCAAAGCAATTTTTTCGGCAACTCTGGCAATTTCTATTACATTTTTTCCTTTTTTATTCACCGTGAAGGGAATGTTCAGGGATTTCCTCAATGATTTTCCCTGGGGTCTGACAATAATTCTATTTGTTTCTTTAATTATTGCGGAATTACTTGTTCCGTTCTTGCAATATAAATTGATAAGGAAGCCAATATATAAACTGCAGGAAGATGCTTTGAAAAGCGGCAAGAAAAAATTCTCTCTCTTTAGCTCCATGCAAAAGGTATATGATGTGATTATAGCATTTTGCTTCAAGTATAAATGGCCTACCATCATCGTCGCTATAATTTGCGTTGCACTAAGTGCATGGATGTTTATAGACACACCGCTTCAATTGATGCCGATAGCAGAGAGGAACCAGTTTGCAGTGGAAATAAATCTACCGCATGGCACTAATGTAAAGAGAACAACAGAGGTAGCCGACTCCTTGGAAAAAATACTTTCACAAGATCCTGAAGTTGTCTCAATAGCATCTTTCCATGGTTGTTCATCTCCTCGTTTCCAGACAACATACGCTCCACAAATCGGTGGCCCTAATTATGCTCAGTTCATAGTTAATACTAAAAGCAATCAGGCAACCATTGATGTACTCAACAGATATACAGATAAATATGAGAGCTGGTTTCCTGACGCTATAATTAAATTCAAGCAATTAAGTTATTCCACTGCTCAGGAATCTATAGAGTTTCGCTTCAAAGGGAAGAATCAGGGAGACTTACAATGGGCTTGTGATACCGTTATGCAGATAGCAAGAAGAGTTCCGGGATTAAGAAATGTAAGGTCTTCTCTCGGAAATCCTCTTATGTCCACTTTTGTTAAGGCAGATCCCGTTAAATCTCAAAGACTTGGTATTAATAGTATTATCCTTGAAACCACTCTGGGGATGAGATATTCCACAGGGGTACCTGTTGCCACAATGTGGGAAGGTGACTATGGAATCCCTGTTATGCTTAAAACCTCGGCTTCTAAATATGCCACTCCTGCAGATCTGATGGAAGAACCTATACCGGCAAACGGAATCGGGAATGTTGCCTTAAGTCAGATAGCTGATGTAATGCCCTGGTATCACAAAGGTGAGATAATGCATTACGGAGGTACACCTACTGTTGCCTTGATTTCTGATGTTCAAAGGAATGTTAATGTGATTGACCGCACAATCGCACTGATGGATAGTGTGAATAAGATTCAGATGCCGGAGGGAATAGAGATTGTCAGAGGAGGAGAATGGGAAACTACAATGGACACTTTACCCCAAATCATAATGGGATTGATAATTGCTGTGGTAATTATATTCTTTATCCTTATGCTACACTATGCGGAGGTAAGCACATCATTTATGCTTCTAGCTTCTCTACTTCTTTGTATTCCCGGTGCTGCCATAGGTCTTAAAATTCAGGATGTCAACATTTCACTGACATGTGTATTGGGGTTGGTATCTCTGATGGGGATATTGGTTAGAAATGCCATAGTATTATTAGACTATGCAGAAGAATTACGGAATCAGGGTCAGACAGCTAAGGATTCCATTTTCAATGCCTCGAAGCGGAGAATGAGACCGATTTTCCTTACTTCGGCAGCAGCGACAATGGGTGTCTTGCCGATGGTATTAGGAGACAGTGCCTTATGGAAACCAATGGGTGTAGTTATATTCTGGGGCACTCCCATTACCATGATATTCATTCTTACTGTAATACCTGTGGCTTATTGCCTGATAAAAGATCGAGGCAAAGAGGCAGATGAACCTCTTAAAGAGCCCTTGGAGACACATTTATTATAAACTGACTAATGGATTATTAAGTCATGAACAATATAAAAAGATCTGTTATAGCCATTCTTATTGTGCTCTTTAATCTGTCTCTGTTTGCCGAGCAATGTGATTCCGTTTTCACGCTGGAGCAATGTATCTCTTTGGCTATTCAAAACAACCGGAAAGGAATTGAGGCAAAAAACAATGTAGAAGTAGCAGTGACTATAAAAAAAGAAGCATTCACGAAATATTTTCCCGAAATAGCGGCAGCCGGCATGGCTTTTTGGGGTAACCACGATATTCTCCAATATAATCTTCTTGATATTGTGGAACTCGGTTTGATTAAAAGAGGAAAAGTTGCCGGAATACAGGCTTTACAGCCAATTTTCACGGGAGGTTTGATTATAAATGGTAACAAGCTGGCCGGTGTTGCTGAAGAAGTTGCCAAGATAAGGAAAGAACAGACTGAAAATGAACTTCGCCTGAATACGGAAAATTTTTTCTGGAAACTAAATACCCTTGAGTCTTCAATGAAAGTGATCGACTCAGCGATCGAGTTTCTTGATACCTTGGAAAATCAGGTAAAGGTTATGGTAGATGCAGGATTGATAACAAGGAATGACCTTCTCAAGGTACAGCTGAAAAGAAACACTTATCTTTCAGACAAAGTGGATTTGCAGAACGGGATCCAATTGGTGAAAATGTTATTGGGTCAATATATGGGACTGGGAGTGTCAGGAAATTTTCAGATAAAGTCTGAAATTCCTGAAAATGTTCCGGATTTAGATTACAGTCTTTTCCTGCCAAGTGCTCAGGCATTGGGTCAAACCTCAGATTATCAATTGCTCCAGAAGAATATTGAAGCAAAAAAGATTGAAAAAAGAATAGAGGTCGGGAGCAATCTACCATCGGTGATGTTAGGGGGAGGCTGGTATTATCATGATTTGTTGAAACAGAACCATAATTTCGGCTCAGTTCAGATAGCAGTCAGTGTACCTCTGACCGGATGGTGGTCAGGCAGTTATGCAATTAAAAGAAGGAATCTGGAACTTATAAATGCTCAAAATGAAATGCAAGATTTGTCAGAGCAACTTCAGATTGAAATGCAAGATAAATGGAATAACCTTACGGCAGCTCATAGAAAAATGGAAATAGAAAAGGAAGGAATAGACCAAAGCAAAGAGAATCTCTATCTTAACAAAATGTATTATGAAGCCGGTATGTGCACCATTTCAGATTTGTTAGAGGCAGAAACTTCCTACAAAGAATCGGAAGATCGATTTACTTCCGCTTACGGAGAATTCAAAACTGCACAAGCTTCCTATTTAATTGCCACAGGAAGATAATTTAAGGTTAATTTCTATTAAGAACCTCGCTTTGCCTCGAAATGGGGCATTTTTATCTATCTTTACCTTTTTATAACAATTAATATCTGACAATCAAACAGGTACGTCTTTTAATATCTATTCCTTACGTTTGTTTTTTGTTGAAAAAAATAATTTTTTTAAATTTAACAACAGAAACCAAATCTAAATATAAACATGAATAAAAAACTCAATTTATTTTTAGCTCTGACTCTTGTCTTTGGATGCTGCGCCTCTATCTTTGCGCAAGACCAGGTTCTGGAATCGCAAAGAAAGGAACTGAAAGGCATCAAACCTGTGCCGGGTCAAAAATTAGACCATAAGGGGATTATCATAAACCCCACGCCACAGGAGATGGCGGTCAACACGGCAAAATCCATCAGCATCGGAAAAGGATTCAATATTTCTAAATCTTCGGTTGCTCTGCCCGACCTCAAAGAAGAAATGAGTTTCCTGAATCTTCCCGTCAACAATCAAGGAATCGCCCTTAATATAACACAGAATAGTGCGAAAGCTGAAAAGGAGGGCGTTAAAAATATTGCGGGTGCCTACAAGCTAACTGTAGGCAACAAAGGTGTTGACATTCTTTCGTATGATAGCGACGGAACATTCTATGCTCTCCAAACCTTAAAACAAATCCTTGAATCTCCAGTGGCAGAAAAGGGGAAAATACCTTATCTCAGCATCAAGGATTATCCCGATCTCCCAATCAGGGGCACAGTAGAAGGATTCTACGGTAATCCATGGAGCCATGAGACAAGACTTTCTCTTATTGATTTTCTGGGAAAGAATAAAATGAACTATTATGTCTATGGACCTAAAGACGATCCCTACCATAGTTCCCCCAACTGGCGTAAGCCTTATCCTGAAAAAGAGGCTCAGGCCATAAAAGAACTTGTTGATGCCTCCAACAAAAACCATGTGAATTTCGTATGGGCAATCCATCCGGGACAAGACATCAAATGGAATGATGAAGATTACAATAATCTCATTAATAAATTCAACATGATGTATGATCTGGGTGTGAGAGCTTTCGCTATATTTTTCGATGATATTGAAGGAGAAGGCACCGATTCAAGAAAACAGACGGCCCTGCTCAATAATCTGACAAATGATTTTGTAAAGGCAAAAGGAGACGTGGCCGACATCATGATTTGCCCCACCGATTACACCGAACTTTGGGCAAACCCCGATCTTGAAAAAGGACAGCTCGCCATTTACGGTGAAACATTAAATCCGAATGCAGAAGTGTTCTGGACAGGACAGTTCGTTTGCAGTGACCTGACTCCCCAAACTCTTGAATTTGTTGATTCAAGAATTAAACGTCCCGCACTGTATTGGTGGAATTTCCCCGTAACGGATTATGCACGCTATATGTTGATGCAAGGCCCCGCGTATGGACTTGACAACACTCTCACTGCCGATCAGGTCTCAGGTGTTGTAAGCAATCCAATGGAACATGGCGAGGCATCGAAACTTGCCCTCTATGGAGTGGGAGACTACACCTGGAATGTGGCAGATTATAATCCTATTGACAATTGGGAACGCGGACTTGTTGAAATTGCTCCCGAAGCACCGGAAGCTTACAGGACATTCGCTATCCATAACGCCGACACTGGTAAAGGCTATCGTCGCGACGAATCTTGGGAAACACCGGTCTTCTCATTCAACAATTACACACCGGAACAGTTTGATGCCCTGAAAGCTGAGTTCGAAAATATCGTTAATGCAGCCCAACAGATGCAGCAAATCTCCAACAAACCGCTCTTGAACGAATTGCAACCCTGGCTAACAGAGTTCGGCAAACTGGGAGAAAGGGGATTGAAGACATTGGAACTCATCAAGATCTATGAAGGTGGGGACGAAGTGGAATTCCTTAACGCCTACATAAACAACACAATGTCTCCCGTGGAAAGAGACGCATACAACGCCCATAGGGTTGGAACATTGAGACTTCAACCTTTCTATGAGAATGTTATGACGGATATTCTTCAGGATTACAATGCCAAGAAAGGGAAATAATCCTAAACAAAGTTTTTTAGAATAAGAAGAGTCGAAGGCAGATACCTTCGACTCTTCTTATTCTATACTTATATCTTATATCTTATCTCTAATATCAAATATCTATTTTTTACCTATTTCTCCTCAATTGCTTTGGAAATTGAAGCGAAAATCTCTTCTATGCTGCCGGTGCCTTTAATAGCCCTGTATTTATTTTTCTTGCCATAATGCTCCTTCAAAGGCTCGGTCTGGTCATGGTAAACTTTCAGGCGCTTCTTGATAGTATCCTCATTATCGTCAGCACGGCCTGTCTGTTTGCCACGGTTAAGCATCCTCTCTACCAACACCTCCTCGGGCACCTCAAGACCTATAACGGCATGTAGTTCTTTACCCCTTTTCTCCAAAAGGCTGCTCAAAGCCTCAGCCTGAGGTATAGTGCGCGGAAAACCGTCAAAAATCACTCCCGGTTTGTCCTTTGCCTCCCTTTCGAGCACGTCGTCAAGAATCTCTATCATAAGTTCGTCAGGAATAAGCTGACCTTCATCGATGTAGGACTTGGCTATCTTGCCAAGTTCCGTTTCATTCTTTATATGACCGCGAAGCACATCTCCTGTGGAGATATGGTGAAGACCATATTTTTCAATAAGTTTCTCGCTTTGGGTTCCTTTACCGCTACCCGGACCCCCCATCAACACGATATTCATGGCTATTCAGATTTTATATGTTAATATAGATATCTTTCAGGTTGCGTGCTTTCCCGTCAAGGTCAAGGCCATAGCCGATAATAAATTTCGACGGTATATTGAATGCTGCATAATCCGGTTTGAAACCTGTGCGGGAACTGTCGGGTTTATGAAGCAGGGTCACAAACCTCACAGACGACGGATTCCGTTTTTTCAGGTCCTTCACCATAAGGCTGGCGGTGATGCCAGTGTCGACAATATCCTCGATTATAACCACGTCTTTACCTTCGATATCCTCGTTCAGTCCCACAAGTTGCTTCACGGTGCCGCTTGTCGAAGTCCCCTCATAACTCTTGTATCTCACAAAAGTGATAGGAGCCTCGTTTAGACCCGCCTCTCTCAAAAGGTCGGCTGCAAAGATAAATGCACCGTTAAGCACACAAACAAACAAAGGATTTTTCCCTTCAAGGTCTCGTTTAAGTTCCCCGGCAACACGTTTCACCTCTCTTTTAATATCTTCTTCTTTCAAGTAAGGTTGGAACGACAATCCCTCGATTTTGATAACATCAGACATGGTTAAGTGGAGTTTCTGTTTGCTATGAAAGTTAATATTTTGCAAAAATAAAAATAATAAATGATTTACCCGAAAAAATAATCCCACAAGAAATGCACTGAACTCTACCCATCCGAATTTGCAATCCTTGTTAATGATCCTATTCTTCCCTATGCCTCCTCTCATCTTTTAGTTTTTTTATCAATTCAATATAAACAAGGTGCAATTATTTTGCTTATCTTTGTGAAAACTCCCGGATTAGCGAAATATAAAGAAAATCCGGGAACGAAGCCCACCCGGCATTTGCCAATTAAAACCGATTAACTTATTATTAGAATACATCGTGAAAAAACTAATCGCCATCTCCATTATTCTGGGATTGACACTTCCCGTTCTCGCCCAGCATTCTATCAGTTTCTCCAACGATAAGTTTTATAAGATAGTGCTCAAGGCAGCCACTCAAAATGCATTCACGGAGACCGACCCTAACACTGTGAAACTGGAAAAAGACAGTGTCGGCTGGCCGGCTCAACTCTGGACCATCACCGGTCTTTCCGGTAGCTGGAGGTTCATCAATATTCAAAGCAACCATGCCATTCGTTTTGAGGGTGACAGGGTTTGTCTCGGTGTTAACAACGGTTCCGACGAAGCCCAGCTGTGGCAGATAGAGGGAAATCTTATTGTTCCGACCAATAACCCGGAAATGGCGGTTTCTGCCGACAAAGATGGCAACCTGACCCTTATCCCCAAATCAGAGGCTAATGGAAAAAGAAATTCAGAATTTGCCTTTGCCACCTATAATTCCGCTAAAGGTGAGGATGACGATCTGGAAGCACGCAGGGCTAACTATTGGGAAAATGAAACCATCTTTGCCGAAAACAAGGAGGCGGGACATGCCACATATATGCCTTACGGCAGCGAAGCTGCCATGCTCGCAGATGCCGAATATTTCGCCACACCATGGACGGTGCCGGTTAATGATAAATTTCTTTCACTCAACGGCACCTGGAACTTTAATCTTGTGGAGGAACCTTCAAGCAGACCCCTGGATTTCTTTGAGGAGGGTTATGATTTAAGTGGGTGGGACACCATACCCGTGCCTTCAAACTGGGAGATGCAGGGTTATGACAGACCCATCTATGCCAATGTGGAATATCCTCACTCAAACACACCTCCATTCATTAATGCACGAAAGGGGTTTAACGACGGAGGAGCAAATTATGGCATCAATCCCGTGGGCTCATATATCCGCAATTTCACACTCCCCGAAAACTGGGAGAAAGAACGCACTTTCCTTCATTTCGGCGGCATTTATTCAGCTGCTTTTGTGTGGGTTAACGGAAAATATGTGGGTTATACCCAGGGCGCCAACAATGATGCTGAATTCGATATATCGAAATATCTCAAACCGGGAGAAAACTCTGTGGCGGTGCAGGTGTTCCGATGGAGCGACGGCAGCTACCTTGAATGTCAGGACATGTTCAGGATGAGTGGCATACATCGCGACGTGTATCTCTACAATGTGCCGAAGACATTCGTGAGAGACCACGTCATTAAATCCACTTTAAGCGACGATTACAAGAAGGCCCATCTCGACGTCACCCTCGATATCGATAATCGTGACAATGAAAACGGGCAAAAAGAATATCTTGTGAAAGTGCTTGACCCTGCAGGCAAACAGATTGCATCAAGCGTGATACCTCTTACTCTTTCGGGAGCGGAAAACTCCGTTAAAACCGGTTTTGACATTGACAATGTTGACTTATGGACAGCCGAAACACCGAATCTTTACACCGTAGAAGTTATCCAGAAAGATGGAAAAACTGGAAACGAAGAGATGGCATTCTCCACCAAACACGGGTTCAGGGATATCAAGATTGATAATTCTCTTCTTTATGTCAACGGTCAAAGGGTATTCCTTAAAGGTGTTAACCGTCATGACTCCGATCCTCTTTACGGCAGGGCAGTGAGAACCGAATCAATGCTCAGGGATGTCACCCTTATGAAACAAAACAATATCAATACAATCCGCACAAGTCATTATCCCAATAATGCAAGGATGTATTCAATGTTCGACCATTACGGACTTTATGCCATAGATGAAGCTGACCTCGAAGATCATGCAAACCAGTCGATTTCCGACATGGAATCCTGGATTCCGGCATTCGTGGATCGTATCGACCGTATGGTCTTGAGAGACCGCAACCATCCGTCGGTGGTTATGTGGAGTCTCGGAAATGAAGCCGGCAACGGCGATAACTTCGAATTCTGCTACGCAGCGGCTAAAGAGCTTGACGATCGTCCTGTGCACTATGAGGGCACAAGGGCCGATAAACCTTACGGTGGCAGCCGTTTCTCCGATTTCTATTCAAAAATGTATCCCGGCATGGCGTGGATGGCAGAGAACACAAGCGACATGGACAAGCCTATGATTATTTGCGAATACGCACATGCAATGGGTAATGCCATAGGGAATCTAACCGAATACTGGGATGTGATAGAAAACTCCAATTCCACAGTGGGAGGAGCTATCTGGGATTGGGTTGATCAGGCTATCTACGATCCTGATGAAATTAAACAGGGAATATATCGGTTGCACACTGGTTATGACTATCCCGGACCTCATCAAGGTAACTTCGTGTCGAACGGTATAATCCCGGCCACACGCGAGGAGAGTCCGAAACTTAAGGAGGTTAAAGCTGCCCATCAGTTCATCAAGTTCAGACTGAACGGCGTGAATGAATCAGATGAATCTGCGAGTGTAACTCTCGTAAATAAATACGATTTCATGCCGCTGTCACCATTCGATTTGAAAAGTAGCGTTCTTGTCAACGGTTATGAAAAAGGAACTTCAATCCAACCCATCGGAGATATCCGGCCGGGTGACAGCATAACACTCCGGGTGCCTTTGTATGATGCGTTGAAGCAGAAGGGTGAAGTTGTGCTGAAACTTTCAGTTATTTATCGTGAGGCTCCAAATTACGCCGATGCCGGTCACGATGTTGCCAATAAACAGTTTATACTTCGGGAACGTGCCGGGCTTGAACCATATTCCGCAAAAGGAAACCTCTCCATTCAGAAGTCAAAAGACAATATAACTGTCAGCAACGCAGGCTTCAGAGCCACCTTCAACAAGACTGATGGCACACTTACCCAACTGATGATAGGAGGCACGGATATGATAGCAGACGGGCTGGGATTTGTGTATGATAATCACCGCTGGATTGAAAACGACAGATACACTGATGTATCAAACGGTCTGGACTCAATTGCTGAAGTCAGCTACAAGAAAACAGGCAATAATGTTGAAGTAGCCGTGAACCGTAACGGAGAAAAATGCGACACTCGTATTCTCTACACCATTTATCCCGATGGAGTGATGGATATGGATGTCACATTCCTTCCACATAACCCGAACTTAAGAAGGGCCGGTTTGGTTTGTGCCGTTGACTCATCACTCAGCAACATAGATTACTATGCCTATGGCCCATACGAGAACTACATTGACCGCATGGATGGTGTTACTCTTGGCAGATATTCCGCCACACCGGAAGAGATGGTGGGGTTCTATGTGAAGCCTCAGAGCAGCGGAGGCCGTGAAGGGCTCAGGGAGCTCTCCTTGACAAATTCAAAGGGGAAAGGTGTCAAGATTGAGACCCAAGGACAGGTTAGCTTCTCCATTTTGCCCTATTCCGATCAAGACCTTATGGATGCCATGCACTTGTGGGAAATGAGTCCAAGACCCTATAATGTTCTCCACATTGATGCATGGACAAGAGGTGTGGGTAATGCTTCATGCGGAGCTGATGTCGACACTTTGCCGGAATATCGTGTTCCCGAAGAGGAAATGAACTATAAACTCCGCCTGACACCGGTTAACTGAGAGATTCAACGATTGTCTTTCTATGCTCAGTGCCTATGTTCTTTTTCATTACATAAATTTTTGATTTATTAGAATTGTGATGAAATATATCTTACAATCATTATATTTTGGAGTTTGTGTCATTATGGCTGCTTGTGTGAATTCGGGCCCGGAGAAAACAGATCCAAATTTGACCGAGCAGCAGCGGACAGCCGTGGCTTATGTGAGGACACATTTAAACCGTGGGGAATCTATGGAATCCTACTCGGTTGCTGAACTTCCGGAACCAGCATGTCTGATAGAGCAACCGTTCTTAAATCTTCGTAATGATGTGAACAAAGCCGGGATTGACTGGCAAAGTTGCAAGACCCGTGGGATTGAATCGGGAATGGTGGCAAACGATAAAAAGATTGAGGAGTGTTGCCAACAGATTCTTGACTTGGATAAAGAGCTTCAAAATAAAATTGGTGAGAAAAATTCAATTATAGTCATGGCGCGGATCAAGACCGGACAAAGCCGGGATGGTGAGCCTCGTGGTCTTGTTGTAGTATTCGATCCCAAAACAATGGAACCTACAGATTGGATTGTGGTGACAACCCCGGTGCAAAACTCAGTGGCAATGGTGATTAACGCCAAAGAGGGAACCCTGGATGAATATGCAAAAGATCGCAATCATGATTTCAAGGCAATGGCTCAGAAAGAAAAAAATCCGGTTCTGAAATTTGTGCTCGAATCAAAAGCGATTTAAATTTGTGAAGAAAAATTTAATCTTTTAATCTAAATATAAGAGTTATATGTTATATTTGTAACTCTATGTAAAAAATTATAGCCATGGATCAAGAAGATATCAAAAAAGAGAACGTTGAATCAGCCGAAGAGAAAAAAGTGAGAGAAGCCAAGGAGGCAATTCAAGAAGAGACACAGGAAGAAATCCGCAACTTCGCTGAGACGCAGCCTAACACAGCACCTAACGCTTTTTGGAATCAAAGCGGCACATGGTGGATTATAGGGATTGCAGGAATCCTTATTATCTTCCTGGTTATCTGGGTGTGCTTCTTTAGCTGAGCAATAACGACAGATTATAAAAAACACACGTTCTTCGGATAAATTATTATCTGAAGAGCGTTTGACACATATATGTAAATCAACTTTCGCCCAACGTCATTCATACATTGATTTGAAAAAAATACTCAGATTATTTTTTACACTTTTTCTCATTGTTGTTTTTGTCGAGCCGATCAAAAGTGAGATAAAAGACTACCTTGAGAATCCCGTGCCTGAAAGCTGGCAACTGGAACGTCAGATTTTTCAAACTATACCCACAGAAGATGCCTGGTGGGATTCATTCCACGATCCTATCCTGACGGAGCTGATTGAGATGGCTGTGGCAAATAATTATAACGTGGCCTCTGCAATCAAACGGATAGAAATGGCCTCAAAAGAGGTGGGGATGGCAAAGTCTTCTTATTATCCGACCTTGTCGGTGGCCGGTTCGTGGACGAAAGCTCAGGAAAGCGGGGCTGTTTACGGCACTGAATCCGACCGCCTGAAATCATCCTATTTCTCTCTGGGGGCTTCCATGAACTGGGAATTGGATGTGTTTGGAAGGGTATATTCCAATGTAAAGGAGAAAAAAGCGGCTTACAATGTCGCCCGAGCTGACTATGATGCCGTAATGGTTAGTCTTTGTGCCAACGTTGCGTCGGCATATATGCAGTTAAGGACGTATCAGGAAGAGATCCGTGTGGCTCAGGAACATATCGAATCACAAAAATACGTTTGTAAAATCACCGAGGCAAGATTTGAAGCTGATCTCGGCAACATGCTTGATGTGACCCAGGCAAAAGTGGTGCTTTATGAAACAGAATCCACATTGCCTACCCTTGAAGCCAATGTGCGGACTATGAAAAACTCCATAGCGTTGCTTGTGGGTAAATATCCCGGAGAAATTGACGAATTGCTTGACCGAGACACCTATCTTCCGGAGTTCAGGCAAACATTGGAGATCGGGGTGCCGGCAGAAATACTAAGACGCAGACCCGATATTATGGAGGCGGAAATGGAACTGGCTGAATATGCGGCTGCAATCGGAGTAGCAAAAAAAGATTTCCTGCCCACACTGACTCTCGCAGGCAACATTGGCACCTCTGCTATACGGGCAGACGGACTTTTCGGCAAACACAGCCTCACCTATTCTATCACACCTCAGTTAAGCTGGACCTTATTCGAAGGTTTGTCGCGAAATTATGCTTTGTCGGAGGCAAAACTCCAAATGGAATCTGCCATTGATCAATATAATCTCACGGTGATGACGGCGATCGAAGAGGTTGACAATGCCCTGGTCAATTATGAAGCGCTTTTAAAAGCGATAGAACTTCAAACAAGGGTAGTTTCAGAGAGTAAGAAAAGTATGGAACTGTCTTTTGAGCTCTATCGGAGCGGCCTGACTATGTTCACTAATGTTGTAGACGGCCAGATAAGCTGGCTCACAAATCAAAATACATTGACAACTATGCAAGGAGAGGCATTGGCTTCTTTGATAAATATTTATAAAGCCCTCGGCGGAGGATGGCAGGTTTTTCATTAAATAATTGACTATGTCTGTAAACTTCAAGCTAAAACAAATAACAGTTGTCTTAATATTCTCTGTATTCCTCTGCTTATCCTGTCGTAAAGAGAAAAAAGAGATGCCGGAGACATCACGTCCGGTGGCTGTAGCCGAAGCTTTCACTGATTCGGTAGTGCTATATGCCGAATATCCGGGATACTTGACGGCAGAATATTATGCCGAGGTGGTAGGACTTGTTAACGGTCGTATCCTCACGAAGAATTATGAGTCAGGGGCACACGTAAACAAAGGGGATCTTCTTTTCACTATTGACCCTACTTTATATAAGGATGCCCTCACCCGAGCTGAATCAACTTTGAAATCAAATGAAAGTAACCTCGCCTATTCAAAATCGCACTATGAGGCAGTGCTGAAAGCTTTGGAAGACAATGCGGTGTCGAAGATGGAGGTGCTACAGGCGGAAAGTGACTACAACCAGGCACAGGCAAGTGTCAACGACAGCCGGGCAGCTCTGCACACCGCCCAGGTGAATTATGGATATTGCAATGTCACAGCTCCTATTTCGGGTTATATCTCTGCAAATCTTCTTAGCCCCGGAAATTACATAACCGGGGAGGATTCTCCTGTGAAACTTGCTGAAATCTACGATCATACACATCTTTATGCAGTTTTTGAGGTTGAGGATTCCCGGTATGAAACCATGACAGCGGGACAAAATAAAGTAGATGAGGTGTTATACAGGAATGTGCCTTTAAAATTCAAGGAACCTTTAAAAAATACTTATACCTTAGACCTGACATATATGGCTCCATCTGTCGACAGGTCAACCGGTACCCTGACACTTAAAGGTAAAATCACTAACATCGATAATGAACTGAAGGAGGGTATGTATGTCACCATCTCTCTGCCATACGGCGAGAATCCTAAGGCTATCTTGGTTAAAGATGCGGCCATAGGCACTGATCAGCTTGGCAAATATATGTTTGTCGTGAATGATTCAAACACAGTGGTGAAACGTAGGATTGATGTTGGAGAAATCTATCGCGATTCCCTAAGAGTGGTTGACAAGGGTATAGAGCCGGGTGAAAAATATATAACCAAGGCTCTCCTCACTGTAAGAGCAGGGGAGAAAGTGGATCCTGTTTTGTCGAAATAGACGCCGCTACAAATTTTCCAATTAAAACTTAACCTTAACAAAATCTGATTTGTTTTCTAAATTTTTCATAGATCGGCCGATATTCGCCACGGTGCTTGCGCTACTCATGATATTCGCAGGCATTCTGACAGTGAAGACTCTTCCGATTGGTCAATATCCCGACAATATATCACCACCTACCGTTTCAGTGTCGGCTTCCTATCCCGGTGCGAATGCAGAAACGGTTGCCAAAGCAGTGGCTGTTCCGATTGAAGAGCATGTCAACGGTGTTGAAGGTATGCTTTACATGAGTTCGAACTGTGGGTCGGATGGAAGCTACAGCCTTACCGTGACTTTCCATAACGATGTTAATCTTGATGATGCCGCCGTAGAGGTTCAGAATCGGGTTTCACAAGCAAGCGCCCAAATTCCTTCGGTGGTTACGGAAGAGGGAATAAATGTAAGGAAAGAGAGCACCGACAATATTCTTTTCATCTCTTTGAATTCCGAAGACCCTGAACTTTATGATGCCCTTTATCTCACGAACTATGCGCAGCTTAACATAACAGATGCGTTGTCGCGTGTGGATGGAGTGGGTGCGGTGAATGCGTTCGGAGGCGGGGAATACAGTATGCGTATATGGCTTGACCCGTTGAGAATGAGGGCAAGGAATATAACTCCCTCCGATGTAACGGCAGCAATTTCAGCACAAAATATAGAAGTTTCACCCGGTTCGGTGGGGAATCCTCCCGGAAACAACGGATCCGAATTCTCATTCACCCTTACCACCCAAGGACAATTAACCACAGCCGAACAATTCGGCAACATTATTCTCAGGAGCGAAGGCGACGGGCTCTTAAGGTTGAAAGATGTTGCAAACGTCGAGCTCGGCAGCACAGATTATACAGTGGTTTCCAAAATCAACGGACGGGAAACTGCATTAATCGGTGTGGCACAACGACCCGGTGCAAACGCCTTGAAAGTTGCCAAAGGCACTCTTGATGAATTGGAACAACTCTCCCAATATTTTCCTGAAGGTATTCATTATGAGGTTGTGTTGAATGCCACAGACTATGTAAATGCTTCTATCGACGACGTTTTGACCACATTCCTGATAACGACTCTCATCGTTATGGTTGTGATCTTAATATTCCTTCAAAACTGGAGAGCAGTCGTGATACCGATGATAACTATACCGGTGTCTCTGATCGCAACGTTCGCAATAATGAAAATCTTGGGATTCTCATTGAACACCCTCACACTTTTCGGATTGGTTCTTGCAATCGCCATTGTGGTGGACGATGCCATTGTAGTGGTGGAGGATTGCTCGCGAATTGTCGACAAAGGTTTAATGACCCGACGTCAGGCTGCTGAGAAAGCTATGAGGGAATTGCAGGGGCCGATTGTAGGCGAAGTTCTTGTACTAATGTCTGTGTTTATTCCCACCGCGTTCGTGAGCGGCATCACAGGTGAACTCTACAAACAGTTTGCCCTCACCATAGCCGTTTCAACCGCATTCTCCGGATTTAATGCATTAACATTGACACCGGCTTTGTGCGCCCTTTTCCTCACGCCCAGAAAACCCACCAAATTCTTCCTCTACAAATGGTTTAACAAGGGATTCGGAGCAACCGAAAAAGGCTATGGGGCTCTTACAGCCAAAATGCTTGCTCATCCTTTCCTTTCGATTATCATATATTTCGCAATATCGGGTATAGCGTTCTATGGTTTTTTGAAATGGCCCACAGGCTATATTCCATCAGAGGATCAGGGTTATTTTATGACAAGTATCCAGCTGCCCGACGGGGCGTCGTTGGAACGCACTCAAGAAGTGGTCGACGGTTTGGCTGCTGAAATCAAGAAAATTCCCTATGTCAAGGATGTAATGTCGGTTTCCGGCTTTTCTATGATGGGAGCCGGTGCCCTTTCCAACTACGGCTCTTATTTCGTGATCTTGGAGCCCTGGAAGAAAAGAGGGAGAAAAGGCTCTGTCGACAAGGTGATTGAAATGGTTGACGAACTATCGGCAAAGTATCAGGAAGCCATCATTTTCTCTATCAATCCTCCTGCCATTCCGGGTCTGGGGGTATCGTCGGGCTTGCAGATGCAGCTTCTCGACATCAATGGTCTTGGCACCGGAGCCATGATGGAGGCGATGGAAGAAGTGGAGGCACGTGCAGCCAAAGACAACAGGATAAAGCAGATCACATCACTATGGCAAGGGCTTGTACCTCAATACGCCGTAAATATCGACCGAAATAGAGTCAAGCTGCAAAATCTTTCTGTCGAAGATGTTTACGACGCATTGTCGGCATACATGGGATCATCTTTTGTCAATGATTTCATAGATTTCGGAAGAATCTACAGGGTTGTGATTCAGGGCAACGGACTGTCAAGGGCTAATGTCGAGGCCATTCCGATGCTTTCGGTGAGAAATTCTAACGGAGACATGGTGCCTTTCAGCACATTCTGCGAAGTGGTGCCTTCTATGGGTGAACCAAGCGTGTCAAGATATAATATGTACACTGCCGCATCACTAACAGCCACACCTGCCAAAGGAGTAAGTTCTTCAGAGGGGATCGCAGCAATGGAAGAGATCGTGCATGAGGTGCTTGGAAGGAATTTCTCTTATGCATGGACTGGCATAGCATATCAAGAGACTCAGGCAGGCACAACCATCAGCTTTGTCTTTATATTTGCAATAATCATGACAATCCTTGTGCTTGCCGCCCAATATGAGAGCTGGACAAGCCCCGTGGCCGTAGTTTTAAGTATGCCAATGGCAATATTGGGCACCATCCTGGGATGCATTATCATGAAACAAAGTCTCACTATCTATACCCAGATTGGATTGATTCTCCTTTTGGGTATGTCGGCAAAGAATGCCATCCTGATTGTGGAATATGCCATGGATTTCAGGAAGAGCGGAGTGGATATTAAAAAGGCTGCGCATGATGCAGGTGTTATCAGGTTCCGGCCTATCCTTATGACTGCTTGTGCTTTCGTGTTCGGAGTTATGCCAATGATGTTTGCAACCGGTGCGGGAGCCAACAGCCGTATCGACCTCGGGTCGGCAGTTGTGTTCGGTATGGCGATGAATGCAATATTCGGAACTCTTTTCGTGCCAAACCTTTGGGAAATAATGCAAAGATTTCAAGAAAAATATCTCGACGGATTGTTTAAAGACCCCACTCCCCCGGCACAGACAACTGACTCTGAATCAGGCAATGACGACGATATACAGACAGGACCTGCAAGTATTTGAACTAAATCTTCCTAAAATTTATTTGTTGATCTGAACCTTTTGCAAACAACATACGTTGTAATAGCAAACAGTAACTCATATTAACAAAACTAAAAAACAAGATTATGAAAAGATTATTCAAAGTTTTAAGCCTTGCGCTTCTTATTGCAATTGCAGCTCCATCAGTTAAAGCAGAAAGAGTTTACATGGAAGTGAACAAAATGCCTGCTCAGGTTGAAAGATTTCTCAACGATTATTATCCCGGTGCAAAAGTTAATAAGGCATGGGCAAAGATGATGCGTGCAACCACAGAACCGATGTGGTATCGTGTTAATCTTGACAACGGAACCAAATTATGGTTTGATCTCACTGGAAATTGGTATCGTGTTGATGCAAAAAAGTCTAATGTGCCGGCTTCAATCGACCTCCTTCCTAACGACGCACGCAAAGTGATAGGTGAAAAATATCCCGATGCAACAGTCAAGAAGATCAAATTCAAAAAAGATTCCTACAAGGTTACCCTTTCAGACGGACAGAAACTTGCCTTTGATAAGACTTATGGTTTGAAAGTGAAGAAAAATAAATAACATAGATAAGTTTGAATTTAATTTATTAAGAGTGTGTCAGAATAAATTCTGACACACTCTTTTATTTTGCTCCCATACTGTGTTTTAGGGAGGCACACTATTGTCACTTCGTGGGAATTTCATAATTTTGTAGACATAAATTCTTGATGTCGATGGACGAAATAGAGATCTTTAATGTTCCGCTGATTGATGCCCCGAGTCTTGGTGAGATGGTGATTAGGTTTCTCATCAATACCTTTTTTGTGTTTATCCTGATTCAATTTTTTTACTATAAAAAAAGCAGGAGGCTCGACTATTATTTCACATTCACCCTAATAAGTATCAGTATCTTTTTCCTCATCTATCTTTTGGGAAGTGTGAAGATAAAGGTGGGCATGGCATTAGGGCTTTTTGCCATTTTCGGGATTATAAGATACAGAACCGAGACTATCCCGGTGAGAGAGATGACTTATCTGTTTGTGATAATTTCCTTATCTGTTATCAATGCAATAGCATCCAACCTAAGTATAGCTGAACTTTTCGGAACCAATATCATATATGTGCTGTCGGTGTGGGTGGTTGAAAGTTTCCGGGGTGGATTCCGCCATCTCTCTTCCAAATTGATTCTTTATGACAGGATCGACAATATTAAGCCTGATCAACGTGAAGAACTTATCGCGGATTTAAGGAAAAGAACCGGCTTGAAAATCATGAAAGTGGATGTGGGTGCAATCAATTTCCTGCAAGACACGGTTATGCTGAAAATCTATTATGAAACCGGACTTTGGGAATCAAGTTCCGTTGATCATCTGTTGAAACTTCCCAAAGACAGGGGCTAAATATGGAGTGAAGGAATCATGGATGAAATAACATTTTCACTTGACAAGATAGAAACCGCGGCCTCAATGTTTGTTGAATCGATAGGTGACACAAAGATTTTTCTTTTTGAAGGGGATATGGGAGCCGGCAAAACCACTTTTATTTCTGAAGTGTGCCGCCAACTTGGTGTAAAGGATGACATAGGGAGCCCAACCTTCAGTCTTGTGAATGAATATCAGGACAATAACGGCGAACCCATCTATCATTTTGATTTCTATCGTATCGAGTCCCCGCAAGAGGCCATGGATATTGGAACAGACGATTATTTCAATTCTGGCCACCTTTGTCTGATAGAGTGGCCTGACAGGCTCGGCCCTTTGATTCCTGACAATGCAAGAACCGTGGATATCAGAGAAAATTCCGACGAGACAAGAACACTACGGTTTTAAAGATCCCCTAAAAGGCTAACCTGATATGGAAACTATTTATCTGGAGGAAACCGATTCAACCAACAATTGGATTGCCGGGCATGAAAATAAATTGCCTTCGCAGGCAATGGTTTGGTGCCGTCGTCAATATGCCGGCAGGGGTCAGCGTGGCAATTCATGGGAATCTGAACCCGGGAAAAATTTCACAGGGTCGCTGCTTCTTCATCCTGAAAACTTTCCCGCCACCAAACAATTCCATCTTTCTGAAGCCGTGGCTATGGCTATTATAGACACTTTGGATGCCTATGGAATACAGGCAACCGTGAAATGGCCTAATGACATATATGTGGGCGACCAAAAAATTTGCGGGATACTCTTCGAGCATGTGGTGACCGGGAAAAACATAACGAGAAGTATCGTGGGAATCGGTCTTAATGTTAATCAGGAAAGATTCATAAGTGATGCACCGAATCCGGTTTCCATGAAAATGATAACCGGGAATGAATTCGACTTAAAGGAAGTGGCTGAAAGGCTTGCTTTCTATCTTGCAAGCCACACCAACAGGCTTTTTGATGAAACCGAATCTTTTCACTCAAGATATATGTCGTTGCTTTGGCGTAACGACGGCAATTATTATCCATTCAGGGATAAAAAAACAGGAATCGCGATAAGAGGGAAAATTATTGAAGTGGCCCCGGATGGAATCATTTCCATTGTAACTGAAAAAGGGGATGTGAACCGATATGCATTCAAAGAAATTGAATTTCTAATTGATGAGTCCATCCTTTAAAACCGACATAAAAAAATATCTTGGATTCGTAACGAGATTTATACTGCCGGTTACTTTCACTGTCTTGTTGCTGGTCTATCTTTTTCACAAGGTGGATTTTTCAAGTATGTTTCAACTCCTCAAACATGGGGTTGATTATTGGTGGATATTGCTGGCGATGTTAATTAGTGTGGTATCTCATATTTCAAGGGCAGCCCGATGGAGGCTTCAGCTCAATGCCTTGGGAATCAAGCCTCCTTTTATGGCGATATGCTGCTCGATTTTCGGTTGCTATGCATTGAATCTTGTTTTCCCTCGTTTGGGTGAACTATGGCGGTGCACATACATAGCATCGAAAAAGAAATCTTCATTCTCCACAGTGTTCGGATCAATGCTGGCAGACAGGATGGCTGATACGCTTATGGTGTTGATGCTTCTTGTGGTCTGCCTTATTGTTGCGGCGCCGGCGCTGAATGTATTCTTAAACAAATATCCTTTGGGCAGGGATTTCATACACCTGATCTCGCAATTCTGGTTTTGGGCTGCTGTGGCAGGAGGGCTGATCCTCTTATTTTGCCTTTTTTATTTCCTGAAAAACAATGTGGTTGTGGTGAAGTTCAAAAATATTTTCAAGGAAATTTGGGAAGGGATCACAGTAATAATGAAAATGAAGGGACGTTTCCTTTTCATTGTTTTGTCTTTTTGTATATGGGGATGTTATTTCATACAACTTTACGTAGCTTTTTATGCCTTTGATTTCACGAGAGCCCTATGTCACGGGCCCGGGATGGCATTTGGATTCACTCCCTGCCTTGTTGCTTTCGTTTTGAGTGCCATAAGCATGGCAGTTCCATCCAACGGAGGGCTCGGACCATGGAATATAGCCATTATGTTTGCTTTGGCAATTTATGGAGTATCCGACGATCAGGGCACAGCTTTTTCAATGCTTCAGTGGAGCGGACAGACTGTGATGCTGATTATTCTGGGTATTTTCACAATGATTTACATATCCCTCTCAAAACCGGTAGCCTCACATCAAAAATCAGACCTCGCCGAAACCTTTGATGAATTGCGAAAAAAAGAAATTTAAGTTATCTTTGTTCCTGCCGATGTTCTCTAAAATTTAGGTATAGAATGTTGTTTGAAGATAAAGACATAAACGATAAAAACGATTATTTCGACAACGAAAGTAATGCCGAACCCAAACCCAAGAAAGAAAAGAAACCAACCTATAGCCGTGAGGATATGGAATACTGGGAGGGTTCGGAATCCGAATGGGATCATTTGAAAATAAGGATGAAGGTGCCCTTCTGGATATGGATAGTTTGTGCAGGGGTGTTTGTCGGGTTAATTATAGCATTATGGATGAGATTTTTCTCTCCCTATGTTGTAGATGCCACCCAGTATGGCTACATAGACAATATTGAAAGAAGGGGGACTATGTTCAAAACATTTGAGGGCACACTTATCCCTTATAAGGAATTGATGGACACAACCAGGATCTATAACAGGGATTTCGTCTTTTCCGTTGCTGATGATCAAACAGCAACAAAAATAAAACAGGCTATGTATATGCATAAACCGGTTAGGGTGGGATATAAGAAATATTATGCAACAGTGCCTTGGAGAGGCGCAAGTAAAATCATTGTTACTGATGTAGATACTGTCAGTCCTGACAATATTCTTCCCCCTGAATTCGCACCCGGGAAAAAATGAAAACTTACTTTAGGATATTGGTTTGCCTCATTCTCGGACTGAATCAGGCACATGCAGTGCGAACCGGGGTTAAGGAAATAGCACCCTATGAATATGCAAATAATCTAAGCATCACCCGATATATAGTGCCGGAAGGGGTTGATTCCATAGGTGAATATGCATTCTTAGGATGTGAGAATCTAAAAGAATTGTCATTGCCCTCAACGCTACGCTTTATTGGTGAAGGAGCTTTTAGGGAATGTGTGTCTCTTGAAAGACTTGTTTTGCCTGAAGGGTTGACAGAAATCCCGCAATATATGTGCGCGTGGGATGAATCATTGAAAGAGGTGATTATTCCTGAAAGTGTCAAGGATATCGGACGCCATGCATTCGCATATTGCACATCGCTTATAGAGGTGAGGCTCCCTGATCGTTTGGAACATATAGGAAGCAACGTTTTCAGTGAGTGTGAATCTTTAAAAGAGATAAAAGTTCCTGATTCCGTGAATGAGCTGGAGTCGTATGCTTTTTCCAATTGCAAATCATTGAAAAAGGCTGTTCTTCCGGCAAATTCGAATATGCTGGGGGAATTGCTTTTTATCGGATGTGAAAACCTCAGGGAATTAACGTGTCTTAGCCCGATTCCTCCCACCTTTGATTGCAACAGCCCCTTGTTTGCCCCGGAGGAAGATATTATGTATTCAAAATGCAGATTGATATTATCGTCCGGCACAAAAGATAAATATAAGTCTGCTCCGGTTTGGGACAAATTTATTGACGTCACAGAAGAATAAAATGAAGATAGCCCCGAAAATCTTTTGTCGCAGCCTAGAGCATCTCTGTTATGCATGCTTTCCACAGATTGTGGGTTTATTGAATAAGAAAAATATGATGAGGTGAAGATTTTTTTGAAAAATTTATCATAAAATTTGTGGGTTTTCATAAATAGTTATAAATTTGCACTCGCAAACGTAATTCTCTGGTGCGGTAGTTCAGTTGGTTAGAATACCGGCCTGTCACGCCGGGGGTCGCGGG
>JAFLTM010000019.1 GCA_022509225.1 Muribaculaceae bacterium | reverse complement strand
CCTTTATGAATTGTCCCGGCGCCGGTGTATAGTCCACACCGGAATATCCTAAAGACATCGGAGATTCATCATCAGGTAATGGTTGTGTGATATTGTCGGAAGGATCATCAATAAAGATATCCCCGTCTTTGTTGCATGCAACAAAGAACAGGGATATCAAAGCAACTAAAGATATATTTTTCATAAACCTTTTTCTACAGCCACTGTGAACATGTCGAGGGCACAATACGCCGGAGTGTTAAGGCCATATTCACCTGTGTCGCTCCCTACGAAATTCACTACAAGAACAGACGTTGCAGGAAGAGTTTGAAGACTAAGCGCAGCCCATCCATCCAACATGCCCGTATAACCGCCATTCAGGTCAGGATTAAAGTTTGCAAGATACGCTTCCACATAAGCTGTGGGTTTTGCGCTCGGTGAATTTGAATCGAAAGATATAAACTGCACTTTGAACCAACCTCTGTTGGCTTCGTTAAGAGCTTGTGCATAATCATTACCATTCAACATGGTCAGGTATGAGTAAGTTGTGGGGCAGATATAAACTTCAAGAAAGTATGCACTTTTTGCAACTCCGGAAGGTGCCCTATCCACACCGGGATTCATAACTGTATAGCCGTCCGCATCGGTTACATAGATTCTTGCACATCCGTCATAATCCGACAATGAAGCATTAACCGGGTCAGTAACGGAAGAGTAGCCGTTTGCTACTACAAAATTTCCACCACTCGGTGATCCGGGGTTATAGGCGCTGAGTTGGTTCTCGTAGGAATTTTCACCTGTGTTATGCCAGTTTGAAGCTGCAAAACCGCCGTTATAGAAGGAATAACACCATTCTTGACCGGAAAAATCGGCATTCCAGTTATAGCCATAATTAACCGGAAATTGCAGATAAGTGTTTTCGTAAACCTCCATGATCGGACCGGTTGTGACTTGATCGGTAGCACCTGGATAAAGGTTGGCTCCATAAGCAGTAGGACCTCCGATTAGTTCAGGTGAAATTTTTTGAAATCCTAATGTGGTAAATGCATAGGGTGAATTGCCGGGATCATCGTTTGAGCATGATGTTAGGCCGGCCAGAGCAGCTATTGCAAATGCTGCCAGCATTAAACTGAAGAGTTTTTTCATTTCTAATTATTTTAGTTAAAAAAATAGTCCTTCAACCGTAAAACACACCACGGTATCGGGACAAACAAGGAAATTACAACGCCTGCATTAAGGCTATCTTCCCAATATGTTTGATCCTTGCCCGAACTCCCGCGGGTGTAATCTTAGATTAGGTCGGTCTTCTGGCTTGTCCCATCACAAACCGCCTTCTCAACCTTAGTCAATGGCTTTATGGCTTGTGATTTTGTGGGGACTTACAGCAGCGAGTTCTGCTCCGGATTTAAACCGGATTCCCATTTTTCCGAAATTGCTATTATTTTGAAAGTCAGCAACAGCAAAATTCGGTTACCTAATCTGAGGCAAATTTACAGAAAAATTAAATTACTTTTTTATTTTTTTTCGAATAGATTCATATTTTTGTTGCTGAGCCGGGTCTTGTGTTGCCTTATATTCGGTTATTTTGGCCATGTCTGCTAAATTTTCTTGAGAGGAGGGATAGTTTTCCCTCATGTCGTTCAACAGATAGACATACACAGTTACTTCTTCCTCGGGTGAGTTCCTGTCGGTGGCCCACCAACCGATACCGTTGATCTCATCAATTGCCAGCATAAGGTCGTCATAGGGTGAATTAAACGGCATCCCCATATTTAACGGTTGCCTATATTCTCCTGTTATGGGGTCGCGTTGAGCCACAAAAAGGTCGTATCCTCCTAAGGATTCGTCACCATTATTGGCGAAATAAAGCGTCTGACCGTCAGGCATCATGAAAGGGAATATATAATCTCCATCAGTGTCAAAGTCATCCTGAAAAAGATTTTGGGTGATCCAACTTCCGTCAAGGAGTCTTCTGGATTCCTTTAGTTGATATTCTCCTTCTTCATCTTGCTGTGACCATAAAAGAAGGTCGTTGTCTTCATTGACAAATATTCCAAGTTCGGTATTAATATCTTGAGGTTTTGAGCGGAGATTTTTTGAGTCCAGGAGTTTCCCTGAAGAAGAGCTAAGGTTGTAGTTATTATAAAAAGATTGGCGAGGGAATGACAAGGAATCGATTATTGTGATTTTCTCCACACGGTTAAAAGCATTGATTGCTATGTTCAAAACTCTCTCGTATTCCTCCAGCTCTTCCGCCACAGGTTTTTTAGCTTTTGTTATAAGTGTTTTATATTCATTATAAAAATCGGCGGCATCGTCAAACCTATAATCAAAGAAAGCTTGACGTCCGTTTTCAAGGGCGGCCAAAGCTTTAACCTCATTTTGATTTACTTTAGTCGCAGCTTCAGCCGAAATGAAAGGTAGGATAAGAATTGCCGTGAAACAAATATAAATAAGCCGCATAGTGCCCTCCGATTAAATGATTATACGACAAAATTATATATAAAAGCTAAACGTGACAAGGCGGAAATAACATGAATTAACCCGAATTCAATATTTTTTAGTAACTTTGCCATAAACCAAAGCAAAACACTATAACAAAATATCCAACTATGAGCTTAAATATCATTGTCCTGGCAAAACAGGTACCTGATACCCGCAACGTTGGGAAAGATGCAATGAAAGCCGACGGCACAGTAAATCGTGCCGCATTGCCGGCAATTTTTAATCCCGAAGATCTCAATGCTTTAGAGCAGGCCTTAAGGCTAAAAGAAAAACATCCCGGCAGCAAGGTGACAGTTCTGACCATGGGCCCGGCACGTGCAGCCGAAATTATCCGGGAAGGCATGTTCCGTGGTGCCGACGGGGGCATTGTGCTATCCGACAGGGCTTTCGCAGGAAGTGACACTTTGGCCACTTCTTATGCCTTGAATGCTGCAATAAGAAAAATAGGTGATTTTGATGTTATCATCGGCGGAAGGCAGGCAATCGACGGTGACACAGCGCAGGTGGGCCCACAGGTTGCAGAAAAGCTTGGAATCCCTCAAATCACGTATGCTGAAGAGATTCTGGATGTGAATGGAAAAGATATCACCGTGAAAAGGAGGATTGAATCAGGTGTTGAAACGGTGAAAGGGAAATTGCCGTTGGTCGTAACTGTTAATGGATCTGCCCCTGAATGTCGTCCTCGAAACGCAAAGGCTGTGCAAAAATATAAATATGCCGCCGTGCCTTCTGAAGTGGCAAATGACGAAAAGAAGCAAGAGTTTATTGAAAGCCGTCCATATCTTAAAATAGGGGAATGGAGTGCTGCAGATGTGGATGCCGACCTGAATCAGTGTGGCCTTTCCGGCTCACCTACAAAGGTGAAATCAATTGAAAATGTTGTTTTCACAGCCAAGGAGGCAAGAAATATAGAAAACACAGATGAAGAACTTGAGAACCTTATAATTGACCTTATCGCTAACCATACAATCGGCTGATTAATAACTAACCAAAATCTGAAAGAAAATGGCAGACAAGAACAACCTGATAGTTTACTGCGAATATGAAGACGGTAAAGTTGCTGATGTGAGCCTTGAACTTCTTACCAAAGGTCGCCAGCTTGCCGATCAACTTGGAATCAAGTTAGAAGCTGTTGTGGCAGGTGATAATCTTAAAGATATTGAAAAGCAGATTTTCCCTTATGGCGTTGACACCGTTTATAAGTTTGAAGACAAAAGGCTTTATCCCTACACCTCTCTTCCTCATTCATCTATTCTGATTAATCTTTTCAAAGAGATAGAACCGAGAATCGCATTCATGGGTGCAACCTCTATAGGAAGAGATCTTGGACCCAGAGTATCCTCAGCTCTTCACAGCGGATTGACAGCAGATTGCACATCCCTTGAAATAGGTGATTACAAGGATGTGAAAACCGGAACTGAATATAAGGATCTTCTTTACCAGATACGTCCCGCTTTCGGAGGAAACATTGTGGCAACCATCGTAAACCCTGAATGCCGCCCCCAAATGGCAACGGTGCGAGAGGGTGTGATGAAGAAAGAGGAAAAAGACCCCGATTATAAGGGTGAGGTTAAGAATCTTGAAGTTGACAAATACACAAATCCGGAAGATTTCGTAGTTGAAATCATTAACCGGAATGTTGAAAAATCCAAGGTAAATCTCAAGGGCAGCCCGATTATTGTTGCCGGTGGTTACGGAGTTGGCAGCAAAGAGAATTTTGAGCTGTTGGAACAGTTGGCCGACACACTCGGAGCCGAAGTCGGCGCCAGTCGTGCAGCTGTTGATGCCGGATGGATCGATCATGACCGTCAGATCGGTCAGACAGGGGTCACCGTGCGACCCAAGCTATATATTGCCTGCGGAATTTCAGGACAGATACAACATATAGCCGGCATGCAGGATTCAGCACTTATCATCTCGATCAATTCTGATCCCGATGCACCAATCAATAAGATTGCCGATTATGTCATCACCGGCAAAATAGAAGATGTTGTTCCTAAATTAATCAAGTATTACAAAAAGAATTCAAAATAATGGCTAATTTTTATAAAGACAACGAATCCTTGAAACACCATCTCAACCATCCGATGATGGAAAAGATAGTGGAACTTAAAGAGCGTAATTTTGCAGACGCCGATAAATTCGACTATGCTCCCCAGAATTTTGAAGATGCCATGGACAGTTATGACCGTGTGCTTGATATTGTGGGTGATATCTGTGGCAATATCATCGCTGAAAATGCAGAGGAGGTAGACCATGAAGGACCGGTTGTGAAAAACGGCCATGTTGAATATGCAAAAGGAACGGAGAGAAATCTTGAAGCTTGCAGAAAGGCGGGACTTATGGGAATGTCGATGCCACGGAGACTCGGCGGCTTGAATTTCCCGATCACTCCCTATATAATGGCAGCCGATATGGTTAGCCGGGCAGATGCAGGTTTTGAAAATTTGTGGGGGCTGCAGGATTGTGCAGAAACCATCTATGAGTTTGCTGACGAAAAGCAAAAAGAAAAATATATTCCAAGGGTCTGCCAAGGCGAAACGATGTCGATGGACCTTACCGAACCGGATGCAGGTTCCGACCTACAGTCGGTAATGCTTAAGGCAACGAAGAAGGAAGATGGCTCATACGTATTGAATGGTGTGAAACGCTTCATTACAAACGGAGACAGCGACATACACCTGGTGCTTGCCCGTTCTGAGGAGGGTTCAAAAGATGGAAGAGGCCTTTCCATGTTCATCTATGACAAAAGGAATGGCGGTGTCACAGTCCGTCGTATAGAAAACAAGATGGGCATAAAGGGAAGTCCGACTTGTGAATTGGTATATAAAGATGCTCCGGCTGAACTGGTTGGAAGCACGCGTCTTGGCCTTATCAAATATGTGATGGCGCTTATGAACGGAGCACGTCTCGGAATTGCCGCTCAATCCGTTGGGATTAGCGAAGCCGCCTACAGAGAGGCTCTTTCTTATGCAAAAGACCGCAAGCAGTTTGGAAAAGCGATCATAGAGTTCCCGGCTGTGGCTGAAATTCTTTCAACAATGAAAGCAAAGCTTGATGCTTCAAGAGCTTTACTGTATGCATGTTCAAGATATGTTGACATGTATAAGATCTATGATGACATAGCAAAGGAACGTGCCCTCACCGTTGAAGAGAAAAAAGAGCAGAAATATTATAGTCGGCTCGCGGATGCATTCACACCATTGGCCAAGGGAATGACATCTGAGTTCTGTAACCAGAACACCTACGATTGCATCCAGATTCACGGTGGCTCAGGATTCATGAAAGATTATGCATGCGAGCGCCTCTACCGTGATGCAAGGATCACCTCTATATATGAGGGAACGACACAACTTCAGGTTGTTGCAGCCATCCGCCATGTCACAACCGGCACATATCTCAATAAAATGAAAGAATTTGAAGAGATGTCGGTTCATCCGGAGGATGAAGCAATAAAAAACACCTTGGTATTCATGACCCAGCAATATGCAGATGCTGTGCAGGCTGTGATGGGAGTGGATGACACTTCTTTCCATGATTTTATGGCAAGACGTCTTGTTGAAATGGCAGGTCATATCATTATGGGTTATTTGCTTCTGGAGGATGTGCAGAGAAACGAAGAATTCCGTAAATCACTTGAGATTTATGTGAAATACGGTCAAGCTCAAGTGGCTCAGCATGCTTCATTTATTGGTAATTTCCAACCGGATCAGATAAAAGACTACCTATACTCTGAAAAGGAATCAACACAAGAGGCTTAAAGTTCATAATGGTCACACCATTCCAAAATTTATCCTTGGTGCTTTAAATTTTGAAATTTATACAACCCTTTGAGGGTATGCCAAAATTTTACATTTTGACACACCCTCATCTTTTTTGATATGGATAACAGAAATCTTGATAAGGTTAATTTGCACAGTCATACTCAATTTTGTGATGGGCATTGCAGCATGCAAGAGATGATTATAGCAGCTCAAGAAGCAGGATTTTCAAAATGGGGTTTCACTCCTCATAGTCCTATTAGTGTAGAGAGTCCTTGCAACATGAAGCCCGATGACGTTGAAAAATACGCGGCAGAAGTCGAGAGACTGAGGAAATTATTTCCCCGGATCGAGATTTTAAAGGGAATGGAAGTGGATTATATTGATGAAGAACATGGTCCTTCATCTCAAATTGTGAAAGATTATGATTTGGATTATGTGATAGGTTCAGTTCATTTCATTCCTGACCAACATGGCATATACCGGGATATTGATGGCTCGCCGGAACGTTTCAAGAAATATCTTCAAGATTATTTTAACAATGATATCGAGTATGTGATAACAACATTTTGGAAGCAGACCATCAGTATGATAAAAGCCGGTGGAATGGATATTGTGGGACATATTGACAAGATAGCGCTTAATGCATCTTTTGTGGATCCTGAAATTGAAAATAATAGTGAATACCGGGAATTAATGCAATCAGCTATAAATGCGGCCATCAAGAATGGGATTGCAATAGAGATAAATACCAAACATCATGCAAAATATGGCAGATTCTTCCCAAATCCTCGATATTGGAAAGAAATTTTAAAAGCAGGTGTGAAAATGCCGATAAACAGTGATACCCATTATGCTGAAATGGTTTCGGCAGGTATTGAAGAAGCAAAAAAACTGAAAGAGTATTATTTGCGGGAAGAATTAAAAAATAACAAAAATGCACTATTTTTGTATTGAAATCACAAAAACGCTCTTTAACCCAAAAATAGACATGAAAACCGACATAAGAAAATATATCTTCATAGCCTGTATGATTGTATCCACAGGGTTTGTTAGCCGGTCTCAGACTTTGGAAGATGTGGATTATTTCGAAGCAGGTGGAAATTATTATTGTTATCCATGGTTGGACAAGAATCCCCCTGTCCAGACCCCCGCTCCTGAAGGATATGAGCCGTTTCATCTGGAACATTACGGAAGGCATGGCAGTCGCTGGCATATCGGCGACAATAATTATGACAAACCTTACATACTTTTGAAGAAAGCCCATGAAGCTGGTAAATTGACTCCATTAGGTGAAGAAGTTTTTCAAGTTGTGTGTGAGGTAAGAGATGAGTTCAAGAAGGGGCGGGATGGCGAATTATCCGATAAAGGAGCAGTGCAACATCAAGGTATAGGAAGAAGAATGGCTGAAAACTACCCTGAAATATTTAACCCAAACACAAATATTGATGCACGTTCAACAATAGTTATAAGATCGATACTTTCAATGTTCAATGGGTTAAATGGAATCAAAACAGTGGTTCCGGAGGTAAAAATTAAAACCGATGCAAGTAATGCCGACATGTGGTATATGAATTTCCATGACAGTGTGATATGGGCCAATTATGCTAAGGCGGATTCTACGATCTATCGTGACTTTCAGAAAAAGCACGCCAATAAAGGGGAATACTTGAAGAAAATTTTTAATGATCCCCTGTATGCCGCCGACAGTATAGGCAGCTCCCTTTTCAATCCACTTTATGCGTTGCTGGTAAATACACAAAGCCATTATGGCCAACCTTGGTTGACAGATAGTGTATTTACAATAGAGGAGGCTCGGGAGCGTTGGATGATTAGAAATGCAAATTGGTTTATACAATGCGGGAATTCAAAACTTACTGATAACCGTCAACCTTTTTCACAGGCTAATCTATTGATTAATATAATAGAGAGTGCAGACACTGCTATCAATTCGGCGAATCAAAGTGTGAATTTGCGTTATGGACACGACACTATAGTTATGCCCTTGACTTGCCTGCTGGAATTGAATGAGTTCGGCAACGAAATCAATGATTTGGAATTGCTTGATGAAATGGGCTGGCATGATTATCTTGCAGTGCCTATGGGGGCAAACATTCAGATTATTTTTTATCGCCCTGACTCCAAACAGGTTTCATCACCTGAAGATGTATTGATTAAGGTTTTGTTGAATGAGGAGGAGGCAACCCTCCCTCTGGGACGAGATTCAGGACCATATTACAAATGGAATGATTTCAAGGAATACTATTTGAACAAAATCAACGTTAATTAAAACTGTATGGGTTTCCCGGTCAGCTTTAATTCTTATGATAAACGAAGACGATAACATATATATTTACAATGAATCGGAAGAGGATGATTCTCCTCTGAATTTTGCAAACTCTCAAGACAATGATGACGCGGAGAACGGGCATGCATCTAAAAAAGAGTCAGCTATTTCTCCTTTCAAACTGATGTTTGAAATATTGTTCAATCCTGTGCAAGGTTGGAAAAAATTACGTAGAAGCAACGTGTCGGTTCAGAGGGTGCAGTCCGGATGTTTCTATCCTCTTTTGGCGATTCTGGCGCTGAGTAATTTTGTTGATTTTTTCTATACCGTCAATGCCTCTCTTTCCGAAGTCGTGACCAAAGCGGTTGTGGCGTTTGTGTCTTATTTTTTTGGTTATTTCTGTATTATAATGTTGCTGAAAACATTTCTGGCTAAAAATGTGGCGGAATATTTCAGCCGGCCTTATGGTGAAAATTTCGTTGTGATGTCATTATCCACACTGGCATTATTTTCGATATTCATTGAGATTCTTCCCATGTTATGGCCTATCTTGATTTTCCTTCCACTTTGGACCATCTACATAATGTATAAAGGCACAAAATACTTCAAGATGCAAGAATGCCAAACCATAAAATCTGCTGTTCTGATAATGGGTTCCGTCATTTGTTTGCCATTGATGTTAGATTGGCTATTAAACGCAATAATGCCCTATTAAAATGAAAGCGAACCAGGTAAATATTAAGAATAAAAAAGCACATTTCAATTATGAAATCGGCGACACCTTCACTGCCGGGATGGTATTGACAGGAACCGAGATAAAGTCAATCAGAGACGGGAAAGCTAATATCGGGGATGCTTATTGCATTGTTGAAAATGGTGAAGTGTGGATAAAGGGTATGCATGTTTCGGAGTATTTTTATGGATCTTATAATAATCACAGTGTTAAAAGAGACAGGAAACTCCTTTTAAATAAGAAAGAGATTGCCAAACTTCACAAAGCTTCATTGGAACCCGGTTACACGATAGTGCCCATAAGAATCTTTATAAGTGAGAAGGGTTATGCAAAAATTGTTGTGGGAATTGGTAGAGGCAAGAGACAATACGACAAGCGACAAACTATAAAGGAAAGGGAAGACAAACGCTCAATCGACAGATTTCTGAAAAAATGAAATTTAGTCTGGAATTACTTGCACCGGCAGCAAATTCCGATATTGCCATGCAGGCTGTGATGCATGGAGCGGATGCAGTCTATATCGGCGCTACTTCACATGGTGCAAGAAAAGCAGCCTCCAATTCAATAGCGGATATTGAAAAAGTTGTGGATTTTGCTCACCGTTACAGATCAAAAGTATATGTGACAGTCAACACATTGGTGTTTGAAGAGGAGCTAAAAAAAGTGGAAGGTCTGTGTCGTGACCTTTATCATGTTGGGGTGGATGCACTCATAGTGCAGGATATGTCACTTTTAAGATTAAAACTCCCGCCGATTGCACTTCATGCAAGCACCCAGTGTGATATAAGAACTCCTGAAAAGGCACGATTTTTAGAAGAGGTGGGTTTTTCACAACTGGTTTTAGCCCGGGAACTTACAATAGAAGAAATAAAAAATATAACTCGTGAGGTGAAAGTGCCGGTGGAATTTTTTGTGCATGGAGCCTTATGTGTTTGTTATTCAGGAAAGTGCCATGCCAGTTTGGCGATGTGTGGTAGGAGCGCCAATCGAGGAGAGTGTGCACAGGTGTGTCGATTGCCGTTCAATCTTGTTGATTCAGACGGAAAATATCATGAGAAAAACAAATATTTGCTGTCGCTTAAAGATTTCAATGCATCACAACAACTTAAAAGCCTTATAGACGCAGGTGTGAGTTCTTTCAAAATAGAAGGCAGGCTTAAAGACATGGCTTATGTAAAGAATATAACGGCTTTTTATAATAATCAGCTTAATGATATAATCAAAAGGGAAAACGCCGGCTACACACGGAGTTCTTACGGTGAAGTGAGCTTAAGTTTTGTTCCTAATCCGGGAAAAAGTTTCAACAGAGGGTTTACCGAGTATTTTCTCAAAGAAAGGAAACCTTTGAAAATCTCCTCTTTTCTCACACCAAAATCCCAGGGAGAAAAAATAAGCAATATTTCTCAACTAAATAATGGAGACGGAATAAGTTTTTATGACAATAAAGGAGTATATACCGGAGTAAAAGTCAATAAAATAGAAAACGGAAGGATATTTCCTGCAAAGAAAACAGAGATTCCACTTAACAGACCTTTATATCGCACTTTCGATATTAAATGGGAGAGACTGATGGAGGGAATTACCGCTATCCGTAAGATAGGATTAAAAGTATTTTTAGATTTCAATGGTATCAGTGCTGAAGATGAAATTGGGAATCAAATCCGACTATCTTTCGGTGTTGCTCCTCAGTTGTCAAAACAAAATTCAGATTACAGGGCTGTTTTTGAAAAATTGGGTAACACCCCTTACCAACTGAGGGAATATCATGATAACACAAATGGAAGCATCTTTCTTCCGGTTTCATTTTTAACCCAATTAAGGAGGAAGATGATTGATTCTCTTTTGTCGGCAAATAAGATAAATTATCCTTATTTATACAGGAAAAAGGAAAACCTTAAAGTCTTGTATCCTAATTCTAAAATTGAATACAGAGATAATGTTTCAAATTCCTTGGCAGAACTTTTCTACCGGGGACATGGAGTATCTGCTATTGAAAGAGCCGCAGAAACATCCGGGATATTGAAAAGAAGGGATCAGGTTGTAATGACCACACGTCATTGCATTCTAAGGGAAACGGGACAATGTTTAAAAAATATGCACAGTGATAAAAAAAATCTTAAATTGCCATTATACCTTGAATATGAAAAAGGGAGGTTTAAGCTTGATTTTGATTGCAGTAGATGCGAGATGAAAGTTATGACGACCTAAAATTGTCAATGACTTAAAAAATATTTAAATTTGCTATACTAATCCTTTAATGGTTTAATAGAATGATATCATTTGTCATAGCCCTGTTGACTTTGATTGGAGGCTATTTTATTTATGGAAAATATGTAGCCAGGATTTTTGGCGAAGACCGCACAAGGCTTACACCGGTTCATACAATGTCAGACGGGGTGGATTATGTTAAACTTCCCTCATGGAAGATATTCCTGATACAATTTCTTAACATAGCAGGACTCGGACCTATTTTCGGTGCCATAATGGGAGTGATGTATGGTCCGGCAGCGTTTCTTTGGATTGTGTTCGGCACTATTTTTGCCGGAGGTGTGCATGATTATTTGTCAGGAATGATGTCGATCAGACAGAACGGTGCCTCCCTTCCGGAAATAGTGGGTTCACAATTAGGCAACAATATGAAGAACCTCATGAGGGGGTTTGCATTGATGCTGATGATCTTGGTGGGTGCTGTCTTTGTGTATAATCCGGCAGATCTGCTTGCTCGACTCACCCCGGAAAATTTTTCCGTAATGTTCTGGGTTGTGTTGATATTTATTTATTATGTAGCAGCAACACTTCTTCCGATTGATAAACTGATAGGCAAACTATATCCCATATTCGGCTTTGCTTTATTGTTCATGGCAGTTGGCATCGGTGTAATGTTGTTTTTTAATTCCTCTACAGTTCCGGAGATTTGGGACCAATTCTATAACCATAAGCCAGACCCCGAAGCCAATCCTATATTTCCTATGATGTTTGTTTCAATTGCATGTGGTGCCATAAGCGGATTTCATGCCACTCAAAGCCCAATGATGGCAAGATGTCTTCAAACAGAAAAGCATGCCAGGCCTATATTTTATGGAGCCATGGTGGCGGAGGGTATAGTGGCTTTGGTATGGGCTGCTGCAGCAATTGCATTTACAGGGGGTTACGGGAATTTGCAGGAATATCTCGGCGGAGGAACTCCTGCCATGCTTGTTGACAATCTATCTAAAAGCTGGCTTGGCACTGCGGGAGGTTTTCTCGCGATTCTCGGTGTCATAGCCGCACCTATAACTTCCGGCGACACTGCCTTACGAAGTGCCAGGCTCATAGCCTCTGACTTTTTGAATGTAAAACAGAAAACCATTATAAAGAGATTATTGGTATCCGCTCCTATTTTCGTTTTGTGTTTTATAGTGATGTTATTGCCTTATGACGCATTATGGCGATATTTTGCATGGTGCAACCAGGTATTGGCTGTCTTCACGCTTTGGACAGCCTCAGTTTGGTTGGCAACTCGGAATAAGAATTATTACATAGCACTGATTCCGGCCATTTTCATGACATGTGTGACGGTGTCTTATATCATATTTGCGCCTGAAGGTTTGCAAAGTTTGGTTTTCCAATTGTTTGCTGTAGAAATTCCGTATATCGTTGCCTTGGGGGTTGGAATTGCAACCAGTGTGTTGTTCCTTTATCTTTTCAGGAGGTATGTGACGGAAAAATCATCTGTAAATATTATGGAGGCTGATGTCTGATAAACCTTTGAACCTCGGTAAAGTCTAACAGATAAACCTAATTATCATGAAAAAAACAATATATATTTTAATTTCTACAGGAGTATTCTTGAGTGCAATGTGTTCATGTTCCCTGTTTCAAAAGGCAGGTTCTCTGTTTCATAAGGGAGCAAAAGAAGAAAAATCTCAAACCACCGATATTAAAAGAGAATCTGTGTTGCCGACAGACAGAGAAAATATAGTGCAACCGGTTTCTGCAGTCTATACATCTGCTGATATTGGTAAAGGCATAGTAAAGGGAGACTGGGCCATAGAGAAGGTTTACGGAAACCCGGCGATAGGGGAGAAAGCTCCTTTTTTAAAATTTGTAGTTGATGAGAAAAAAGTATATGGAAACAATGGGTGTAATGTTTTGAATGCAGAATATAAATATAACCCGGAGGATTCAACGATTTCTTTTGATTATCTCACCACCACCATGATGATGTGTTACAAAGAGGGAATAACGGATACTGAAATAAATCAAGCCCTTGGAGAAGTGAGATATTATACATGGAAATTGAATGACGATGATTATTACATGACTTTCTACAATGCTGAGAGGGATCCGGTGATGGAGCTTATGCACCAGAATTTTCAATTTTTAAACGGCACATGGAAAGTTGTGGAAATTTCAGGAGAAAAAGTCAATGTGCCAAAGATGAAGCTTGTCATTGACGTTGACGAGGGCAAGATTCATGGCAACACCGGATGCAATGTTTTAAACGGTTCCTTGGAAATAAATATGAATTCAGTCAATTCCATATCATTTGAGGCTATCTCAAAGACATTGATGTTATGTCCTGATGTCAATTACGAAACACAATTGCTTGTGGCCCTTGAAGAAGCAACGAAAGCACGACCCTTGCAAGGTTCACGTTCTGAACTACTTGACAGTGACGGTAAGGTTGTTTTAGTGTTGGAAAGAACATCAGACAAATAGGAAAAGAAAAATGCCCAAGACTGAAGAAAGAACCGACAAATGGCTATGGTGCATGCGTGTTTTTAAAACGCGCACCATTGCTACGGAAGCATGCAAAAAGGGGAGAGTAACAATAAACGGTGTTTCCGTGAAGCCGTCAAGGCCTATTAAAATAGGGGAGATAGTCGAGGTGAGAAAACCTCCTATCACTTATACATTCAAGGTCAAGGCTATTCCGACAGGGAGATTAGGTGCCAAATTGGTTCCTGAATATCTTGAAAATCTCACTCCCCAGAGTCAATATGATATTCTTGAAATGTCAAGAATTTCCGGATTTGTGGATCGTAACAAGGGTATGGGTAGACCAACAAAAAGAGAGGGAAGAGAACTTTCCAGATTCAGAGAAGAAACCTACGCAGATAATTTTTTCCTTGATTGGGAGGATGATGAAGAAGATGATTAATTTTCTTAAAAAAATATTCAAGACAACAGATAAAAGTAAGGAAAAAGATATAAATCCGGATATGAAAAGGTTTCTGATTGTCGGATTAGGAAATATGGGTCTTGATTATGAAGGCACGCGCCACAATATTGGCTTTATGATAGCCAACAAACTGGCGGAAGAAAGTCAGGTCAAGTTTACTTCTTGCCGCTACGGGGATATGGCGAAAGTTAGAATTAAAAACTGTGAGCTTCTGATATTAAAACCTTCCACTTTTATGAATCTAAGTGGTGTTGCTGTAAGATATTGGATGAATAAAGAGAAGCTTCCGTTAGACCATCTGCTGATTCTGGTGGATGATCTTGCACTCCCATTGGGCACAATAAGAATAAGAGAGAATGGATCGGAAGCCGGCCACAACGGATTGAAAAATATAACCGATCAGCTCGGTACGCGGAATTATGCACGATTAAGATTCGGAATAGGAAATGACTTTCCAAAGGGAAGTCAGGTGGATTTTGTGTTAAGTAGATTCGCAGATGAAGAACAGACCATCCTTCGCGATAAGATAGGTGTGGCGGCGGATGCTGTGAAAGCTTTTTGTCTCTCAGGAGCCGCTTTCGCCATGAATCATTTCAATAAATAGACACTTGTTTCTTAGAATAAGAGTGCCGTTTCTTAGTTTCCATGTCCTGATGTGAGGTTTGTTCGCAATGATTGAGTCCAATACCTCGTCGGGTGTTTTGGAAAATGGAGAAAGTGGATCTATAAATCTTTTTACAAGGAGTTTCGGAGCCGGAAACTTAATTATTGTCTCAATATCCAAATGTTTTTTTTTGTCCCCAAGAATCTGGGCGATAGATGATTCAATAATTTTATTTTCATCCCTGAGGTTCGCAATAGTTTTATCCAAAGCCTTGTCAAATCCCTTAAATTGAGATTTAATCAAAGGAATCACATCATTTCTTAAAAAATTCCTTCGGTAATCGTTTTTCAAGTTACTGCTGTCGACTATAAAATTTATATGGCGTGTTTCTAAAATCGGTAAAAATTCATTGCGATGATACTCCAATAAAGGTCGCCAAATCAAACCGTTGTCGCTTTTCATTCCGGCTAAACCTCTACTTCCGGATCCCCGGAGAAGATTCAAAAGGAAAGTCTCGATATTATCATCCGCAGTGTGCCCGGTGACTATCCTGTCAAAATTTTTTTCATTTTTGATTTTATTAAACCATTGGTAACGCAGGTTCCTGCATGCCATTTCCAGTGAACATCCCTTATGACGAGATATATATTCATTTACATTGAAGTGTTTCACCTCTAAAGGAATCTTATGTTCGGAACAGAAATTTTCAACGAATTTTTGATCCCTATGACTTTCCTCCCCTCTTAAATTGAAATTGCAATGTAGCGCAAGTATCTCAAGACCGGCATCCAATAAAAAAGAGGCAGTGGCGACACTGTCAGCACCGCCACTAATTGCCATCAAAACTTTAGTTATATTATTCCGCTTGGAATATAGACTAAGTTCCCGGATGATATTCTTATGTAAGGCATCACTGTTTTTTCCCATTTTGTCAAGGATCATTCATATCTAATGGCTTCAATCGGATCAAGTTTTGAAGCTTTGGCAGCCGGATAAAACCCGAAAATAATGCCTATCACTGTGCATACGATGAATGACAATACCACGGAACTTGCCTCAATAACAACCGGCCAATGAGCTATAGCGGAAATCATCCAGGTTGCAAATGCCCCCAAAAGGATTCCCAAGACACCTCCCGTGACTGAGATTATGATAGCTTCAATCAAAAATTGCATCATAATTGCACGTCCGGGAGCTCCGATACTCATTCTTAGACCTATCTCTCGTGTTCTCTCAGTTACGCTCACAATCATTATGTTCATGATTCCGATACCACCAACCAGTAGAGAGATGCTTGCCACTGCAGCAAGCAGTATGGTCATCATGGCAGAAGTGGATTCAATCATTTCAGCCAGCTCCTGCATGGATCTTATGGTGAAATTGTCCTCATCTTCATCTTTCAATTTATGTTGGATTCTCAAGATGTCGGTGATTTCTGCGATAGTGGCTTCAGTGTTTTCCTCATTGATTGCAGATGCCTGAATACCTTGAAGATAATCGGTGGCGAGAACACGTTTCATAACCGTCGTGTAGGGAGCCAACGCTATATTGTCTTGATCCTGACCCATGGTGTTATATCCTTTTTCGTCAAGCACTCCGATCACAGTCATAGGTATTGAGCCGAATCTCACCACTTTTCCTATCGGATCTGTGCCATCAGGAAATAGGTTATCTACCAGGGTTTTCCCTAACACTGTTACTTTAGCAGCCCTTTTCACATCTTCTTCAGTGAACATTTCCCCGTTCGTCACATTTCTTTGGCGTATCTCAAGGAATTCAGAATTAACACCTTGCAATTGGGAGGGATAGTTATTGTTGCCATAGATCCACTGTCCTGAACTGTTGACAGACGGGGTGAGATTGGCAATCAATGTGGATTGATTCCTCAATGCTTCATAATCCGCTGGCTTGAGGGTTTGCATGTCTTCACTACTTTGCCGCACGCCTCCTCTTCTTTCAGCTCCCGGAAAAATCATAATCATGTTGCTTCCCATTTCAGAAATCTGACTTCTTATGGAGTTCTTGGATCCCTGACCTATGGCAAGCATCGCAATAACGGCACCAACTCCGATGATAACTCCCAGCATGGTTAGGAAGCATCTCATCTTATTATTGTTCAATGCTTTCAAGGCTACCTTAAGTAGGTTCTTAATATTCATTCCTTTTGAAAGTTTCTTTGTTGACTAATCTGTATCCACAGGAAGAGTTTTGAAAACTTCTTCTGCCGATTTGATATCTGAATTATATTCGTCGCTCACAATCCTGCCATCTCGAAGCATTATATTCCTTGAGGAATACATCGCTATTTCCGGATTGTGGGTTACAAATATTATTGTTTTCCCTTCCTTGTACAGCTTTTGAAAGAGGGTCAGAATTGAAAATGAAGTACGGGTGTCAAGGTTACCTGTCGCTTCATCGGCAAGAAGGATAACAGGATTATTCACCAATGCCCTGGCTATGGCGACACGTTGCTGTTGTCCGCCCGACATCTGATTGCTTTTATGATTAAGCCTGTCACCCAGGCCAACTTCTCTAAGACATTTTTCAGCCCTTTCGCTTCTCTCTTTAGCACTCACCGATGAATTATAAAGTAGGGGAAGTTCCACATTTTCCAATGCAGTGGTTTTGGGCAGAAGATTATAGTTCTGGAAAATGAAACCTATTTTGCGATTCCTGATACGCGCCCGTTCGTTTTTCCCCATTCCCTGCACTGATATACCATCAAGCAGATATTGACCGGACGTGGGAGTGTCAAGACATCCCAAGGTGTTAAGCAATGTAGATTTTCCTGAACCTGAGGTGCCCATTATTGTTACAAATTCCCCTTCATAAATGGAGAAAGACACCCCGCGCAATGCCTTCACGGTTTCATCACCAACCTTGAAATATCGTTTAAGATTATCTATCTTTATTATTTCTTTAGGCATTTTTATTTTTTGTTTCTATTGCTTCCGGGTGGTTTAGGCATAAAAGGATTCTCCTCCTTTTTGCTACCGTTTTCAGGAACTTTTTCAATATACTGTAAAGCTATCTTATCACCCTCCTTTATCCCTGAAAGAATTTGTTGGTAGATATTATTAGCCACTCCTAATTCCACTTCTGTTTGTATAAGTTTATTGTCTCTGACAACCCATACGGATGATTTAACGGGCTCTTTCAAGGGCACCGGATCAGGTAGTTTTGAATTGTCTTCCTCTTCTTTTGGTAGAGGTTCAAATTTCAGTGCTTTAAGGGGAACTGCAAGAATGTCATCTAATTCGAGTGTATAGATCGTAAGGTTGGCTGTCATGCCCGGAATCAATTTCAAATCTGGATTCGGTGCATTTACAATCACCTCGTATGTCACTACGTTTGAAGTGGTAGTAGGATTAAGACGAACCTGGGTAACGGTTCCGTTGAAAATGTCATCAGGATATGCATCCACAGTGAACGACACATGTTGGCCCACTTTCACCTGCCCTATGTCGGCTTCGTCAACATTGCCTACTACTCTCATATTCTCAAGGTCGGCGATTACATAAAGATCGGCAACGTTCATGCTTGAAACCACAGTCTGACCGACTTCTACCTCCCTTGAAATAACAATACCATCTATTGGGGAATAAATTTCTGCATAATTCAGGTTTTTGGCAGCCCTGACACGATCGGCTTTGCTTTTTTCATAGCTAAGACGGGCAACATCGTAGTCTCTCTGAGATGTTTGGAATTCATAGTCTGATATTAATTGTTCGTCATGCAGCGCCTTGTCGCGTTCATAGTTTTTCTTTGCATACTCGTAACTTGCTTGAGCCGAAGCCATGTTGGCATCGGCGCTTTTCAAGTCGCTGTCGAGCAGTGTTTTTTCCAACTCAGCCAATAACTGACCCTTTTCCACATGGTCGTTGTAATCGACATATAGATGTTCTATGATGCCGGTTACTTGCGTACCCACATTAACCTGTGTGACAGATTCCATTGTACCGGTAGCCGTAACAACTTCCGACATTGAAACCGGCTCAACCGTGTATTCATCAAGAGTCATTGTCATTTTCTCACCACAAGAACTCGCTAAAAGAGCCAGTCCTGTTGTTAACAATAAACTTTTATAATGTGTCATGTTTTTTGATAATTTCAAGGAAGATTTACAAATGTAGTGGCGTAATAATCAATGGTTTTATTTGACAAAATAGCCATATATTTGCTTTGAAGAAGTTCCAGTCTCGCATTTAAAAGATTGTTGTGGGCTGTTAATAACTCGAGTGGGTTCACCAGTCCGAGTTCAAATTGCCTGTCAACGAGGTTAGATGTCAGTTCAGCCGATTCCAACTGAGGAATTCCGGCATTATATCTTGCCCTCGCACTTTCTGTCTCTATATAAAGATTTTCAATTGTCTGAGAAAGATCATTTATGAGTGATGTCCGGTTCAGGTCATAATCTAAAGCCTGTAGTTTTGCTATGGAAACGGCCCTTCTTGTTGCATTCCCGTCATAAATAGGAATGGAAAGGTTGATGCCGATGTTTTCATTCAGGAAACTTTTCATTTGAGTGCCCCAGCCGGCAGATGAAGAGGAGTTATAGGAGGAACCTATACCACCGTTAAGAGATATCGAGGGATAGTAGGTTGATCTTGCTATTTTAACATCGTAGTCATAAATCTCCTTGCTTAATTCATTGCTTTTGAACTGAGGCAGCCATTGCATGGCAATTTCAAACACTTCCGTTTTTGGCAATAAAGGCATGTTTACGATTGAATCGGAAAATTCTGCCCCCTTTATGTTTAAATCGTAATCAAGACCAAGGTTAAGCAGATTTTTCAAAGTAGCTTTCGAACTTGCATAGGAAGACTGAGCCTGCACAAGGTTGTACTCGTCTTGCGCCTTCTGGCTTTCAATCTGGGCATAGTCAACTTTTGAAGTACGGCCCGTTTCCATTAATCTTTTCGCCCTGGCTGCCTGAGCTGAACTTACTTCAAGCGATTGGCGTGCAATTTCAACTGCTTCTTCAGAATACATGATATTCAGATAAGCTTGAAGAATTCCTAATTGCAGGGTGTTGACTATATCGGCTCCCGTCAATTCTTGCTGACGTTTTAGCAGTTTTGATGATGCTATACGATAGTTCCTGACATTGCCGTCCCATATAGTCCAGCTTGCATTCACATTATATGAGCTTCCATAGTTATTGCCGTTTTGTCCGGCTGAAGGGTTGGGATAATTCGAATAAGACTGAGAAGTTGAAAATCCCACGTAAGGTAGCCATGCATCTTTCGCCATGCCGATGTTCTCATTTGCCTCAAGAATAGAGAGCATGGTGCGGCGGATATCATTATTGTTGGCTATAGCCCATTTCACACAATCTTCAAACGACCATATTTCCGGCATAGCAACCGGAGACGCCTCCGTGACGTCTTCAGTTGTGAAATCGGTAGGAAAACTTGTCTGTCCGGAGGTGTTGCTTGTTATGGTAAGTGCTGATAATACTAAAAAAAGGGGATGGAATCTTTTCATCTCAAAGATACTTTGCCTTAAAATTTTGACCAAAATTAATTATTACCCGTTTTATTATAAAATGATTAACATTTTTTATTCTATTAGACGAAAATATCAATTTAAGGTTTAACCTTTTTGAGAGAACCTTTATTTTTGGTGTTATTTCAAAACATTAAAAAGAGGGTGTGCCTTCTTTACTTTGACACACCCCACTATAGGTTTAATGGATTTTGGCATATTCTTCATCGGTGACCGGTTCGAGCCATACGTTGTCTGTGGATTCACCTGGCACGCTGAATGCAAGATGTGCGAACCAACTGTCTTTTTGGGCACCATGCCAATGTTTTACATTTGCAGGAATATTGATTACAGTGCCGGGCAGGATCTCAACCGGTTCCTTGCCCTCTTCCTGATACCATCCACGGCCGGCTACACCCACCAGCATCTGGCCTCCACCATTTTCAGCCTTATGGATATGCCAATTGTTGCGGCAACCGGGTTCGAATGTCACATTTGAAAATGGAATCTGTTCACTACTTATGGGAGCGAGATAACTCTGACCGGTGAAATATTTGGCATAGGCAACATTTGGTTCTCCAATAGGGAATATCATTTCCTGTTGAAATTTTTCTTTTTCAGACAGTTCTGATTGCTTATCGACATTAGTCCACACTTCTTTTGCCAATCGGAAGGCAGCCCATGCTTTTGGCCATCCGGCATAGAATGCTATATGGGTTATAATTTCAGATATTTCTGTTCTTGTGATACCATTTTTTTTGGCCGTCTGTAAATGATACGTCAGTGAGCTGTCGGTGAGACCCTGTGAAATAAGAGAGGTGATGGTCACCAGGCTCCTGTCGCGTAGAGACAAAAGATCATTCCTGCTCCACACTTCACCGAACAGGATGTCGTCGTTAAGATGAGCAAACTCCGGAGCAAAGTCGCCTAGTTGTTCTTTCCCGGCTGTTTGAACAATTTTTGTTTGTGCCATACTATGGAATAAGGTTATTGATAGAATTATTATACTTAGTAAGTGTTTCATACATCCGCTGATTGTATTCTTTCCGTAAGAAATGAATGCAAAATTAATATGACAGGTGAAAATATGAAATATTAGTTTGGAAATTTGTTAATTTTGACACTGATTTAGTTATGAGCAGGATTTTAGCTATAGATTACGGTAACAAGAGATGCGGATTAGCCGTTACAGATAGTTTGCAAATTTGTGCAAACGGTTTGCCGACGCAACGCACTTGCGATGTGGTGGATTTTTTAAAGGAATACACGGAAAAGGAGGAAGTGGAGGCAATAATAGTAGGGGAGCCCAAGAATCTTTCAGGCGAACCAAGTGATAGCATGAAATTCATAAATCCTTTTATCAACACCCTGCGAAGAGAGTTCACAAATATCAGAATCGAGACATTTGATGAAAGATTCACGTCCACCATAGCTCACCGGGAACTTCTGGCAGGAGGTTTTAAAAAGAAAGAACGTCAGGAAAAAGGACGTGCCGATGAGATTTCAGCTGTCTTAATCCTGACGTCTTATTTGAATCGCCGTAAGAATTAAATCTTGTCAGATTGGTTTAATAAGGAATTGAAGGTCCCTGTCGCCATATTTCATTTGATATTCGGCACGAGGTAGAGCGCCCCAAGAATCAATACATCCCAAGCCTGCCTGTTCGCTGTCGACAAGAAGAGTGACATAGTCAGATTTTTTCACCTCGGAATTATGATACTGGCGTTTTTTTGTGCCTTCGTCAAGATCATCGATTGAATAATTCAGAGCCGAGGCATAGAAGGGTGCATTCGATGTTATCTCAAGTCCCCTTCCTGCTCCGTTTATCTGTTTCCAGTATCTTACATCACTTTTAGTGCCTGTTTCTTGAGGGCGGATGTAAGGATGATATTGTTCCGCCACTGTCTGTGAATATACGCCGAAATCGGCACTTTCTTTTCTGTCAACATAGTTTTCGAGAGGACCGCGTCCGTAGTAAACAATCTTGTCGTAATTTTCCGTCATGGGTATCTTGAGTCCGAATCTGAACATATTTGGCATCTTAATCCCCTCTGTGACATCTAACAACTGGCTTACAAGAATTTCACCCATATTATTCACCTTATATTCAAGGGTCAGATTTGACTTGGTTTCCGGCATTTCATAAGTTGCTTTAACTATAGCCAATCCGTCCCTGTCTATGTCCTGGGTCAAAGATATAAGATTGAAAACCGGGTTTTTCCATACGCGATATTTGTTTTGAAGCTCAGCCCCGAAGTCATTGTCGGTTGGTGCCCGCCAGAAATTAGGGGTGATCTGTTGGCCGGCTTCAAGCAATTCGCTTCCTTTCACCTCCCATTTGGATATGAACCCTGTTTCTTTGTTGAAATCGATATTAAAGTCTCTGCCTGCAATCCGAAGAAAGTTGGAGTTTGAATTGTTTATTTTGACCGGGAGCTCTCTTCCTGCAATTTGAACATTGTTGATTTCCAGTTCCGGAAGTTTTGAAGAGTTCAATTCTATTTGCTGACGTGCCAGTTCTGTGCCGGCAGGTAGGATTCCGTCTTGGTTTTTTAGGGAATATGACACATTCAGGAACACTTCGCCGTCTGAAGGGAGTTCACCATAAGGAATTGCCACTTTTCCTTTCGATTGGCTTCCTATGTTAAGATTGTCTATAACCCCTGATTTTATGGAATTTCCGTTCTCTATAACCTCCCAATGCAAGATATAATTTGAAAGGTCGGTAAAGAAATTCTCATTAAAAATTTCATATTCACCCTTCTGAATATCAACCGGTGTTGTCCAGATGCTTTGTTGCACTCTCTTGACTTCGGCCATTTCAGGATGAAGAGTCCTGTCGGGTGCGATTAACCCATTGTTGCAGAAATTGAAATCGGAAGCGTCATAGGCATTGAAATCACCTCCATATCCGAATATTTCAACACTCTCACTGTTTTTCCAGACCGGAGACTGGTCGACAAAGTCCCATATAAAACCACCTTGCAGACTGGGATATTTACGGAAAAGATCCCAGTATTCTTTGAAGCCGCCTAATGAATTGCCCATTGCATGTGCATATTCACATTGAATCATGGGTTTGTCGCCGTTTTTGGCATAATTTTCAACACCTTCGTAACCCACATACATTGGCACGAAAATGTCTGTGTTGGCTCCATTACCTGCCCTTTCGTATTGAACTGGACGAGATCCGTCTTCTTGTTTCACAAGTTTGTAAGCTTCTGTGAAATTCACTCCGTCGCCGGCTTCATTCCCAAGACTCCAGAAGATGATTGACGGATGATTGAAATTTCTTGCAACGTTCCTTTGATTCCTTTCAAGATGAGGTTTAACCCAAGCGGGGTCTTTTGCCAAACTTGTTTCGTCGTAACCCATTCCATGACTTTCCAGATTGGCTTCCGCCACAACATAGATACCGTATTGGTCGCAAAGGTCATACCACAAGGGAGAATTCGGATAATGACTGGTGCGTACAGCATTGATGTTGTTTTCTTTCATTATTCGTATGTCTTGAAGCATCCTTTCGGGTGACACCACATAACCACCGTATGGGTCGAGTTCATGACGGTCAACGCCCTTGAATAATACAGGCTGTCCATTAACAAGGACCTGACGGTCTTTAATCTCCACCTTTCTGAATCCAACATTGAATGTAAGGGTTTCATTGCCATTGAAGAGTTTGGCTTTCAACTTATAGAGGTTAGGAGTTTCTGCGGTCCATTTCAAGGGGTTTTCAACATTCATGGTCAAGCTGCCGTTGCCTTGCACCTTACCTGTGGCCACTGTTTTCCCGTCAGGAGCTTCCAAAGAAAGATAGGTCACTCCTTTCCCTTTCAATTTCACATCAATCTTGAGTGTGCCATCCTTGTAATTATTCACAAGGTCGGGGGTGATACGGATATCCTCTATCCTGTTTTTGTCACGGGCCACCAGATAACAATCTCTCCCAACTCCGCTATAACGGAAAAAGTCTTGATCCTCAAGATAAGTCCCGTCATTCCATCTGAAAACCTGGAAAGCGATTAAATTCTCCTGTCCGGGCACCAGGTAGGGAGTAAGGTCGAATTCTTGTTCGAGCTTGCTGTCTTCTCCATAACCAACGAATTTACCATTCACCCAAAGATACATGTTAGATGTCACTGAACCGAAGTGAGCAATAATATCTTTGTCTTTCCATTCAGCCGGTACTACAAAACTTTGACGGTATGACCCCACATGATTGTTTTCCACAGGAACAATAGGCGGGTTATTCTCATAATCGTTTCTCCAGGCATATCCTATGTTCACATAAATAGGGTCGCCGTAACCGTTGAGCTCCCACACGGCCGGCACATTAATTTCATCCCAGCCTTTGTCGTCGAACCCCTTTTTGTAAAAGTCGTTCGGGCGTTGGTCGGCATCTTTCACCCAATTGAATTTCCATTTTCCATTTAGTGACATATAATTGGCGGAATTTTCTTTTTTCCCTTCCAAAGCTTCTTTTTCGGATGCGTAGGGAAAATATGAGGAATGCATTGGAAGCCTGTTGACCTCATTTACATTTTGATCCTGCCATTCTTTAAAGGACTGGGCCGCTAACGACAGGCCTATGCCACCAAAAATAGCTGTGATAAAGAATTTTGAATTTCTCATTTTATATTAATGTTTATTATGCGAATATATTAATTTTTAGTATAAATTTTCATTCACGCAGAAACCGGGCTAAAGGGTAAGCCGAAAGTTTGTCCAATCCTCCAATGGTGTGGCACCTAAAGATTTATAAAATCTAATAGCCTGAGAGTTCCAGTTAAGACAGGTCCATTCTATTCTTCCTAAATTTTCTTTCTCGGCAATTTCCCTAATGTGGTTCATCAATAATTTACCAAGACCTTTCCCACGGAATTCCGTTAGAATAAAAATATCTTCTATATAAATGCCCCCCTTCCCTTCAAAAGTAGAAAAATTATAGAAATATATCAGATAACCCACCTCTATATTATTTTCAACTACAAATAAAACTTCTTCAACATGCTTTGAAAACAACCATTCCTTTAGCAATTCGGGAGTAGCCTTCACTGTATTGCCCAGTTTTTCATATTCGGCTATTCCTTTGATGAATTTTAAGATTAATGGTAAATCTTTTTCAGTGGCTTTTCTTATAAATGGCATTATTTAAGAGTTTTTGGTATTTCTATTATGGCAGGAAGGTTCAGGTGTGATACTATAACAAATGTAGTTAGAAAGCAGCTTTTAAACAATATCAAGTATAAGCCGGCAATGTTTCATTAAATGTTTTTAACATTGTCTGATTTGTTATGATTATATTTTATTATATTTTTGCACACATCTTGAAAAATTGAGCAAATCTACAGGAGTGAAGATATTTCTTTTTGATACAGAAACCATTCATGCCAATCTCTTGCCTTTGAGTTTCACACGTCCGGTTGCCGATTTCCGGTGTGGGATTGTTACTATAAGGGAAAAATGGGAATTAGAATTGAAATCTCCGTGTCGTTTTCTTCCGGTAGAATACCTTCGTGATAAATTTGGAGGGGTGGAAGATGAGAGTGAGACTGCTTTATTTATAATAGGTAACTTATTGCCTGATTGCCGGCTTGTTGAAAAAATCAAATTATTACAAGTTGGTTTTGCCATCACAAAAAACGGAGAACCTCTGGTTTTTAAGGGGAGCTGGGTGGATTTCGTCCAGCAGAAATGGTGTCCGGAGGAATGGGTTGAGGAGTTAGCGTCAATAGAATATGTGTTTGACTTGTTTCTAAAAAACTTTGATGAGATAAGAGTTGATTTTAAGAGATTAACCAATGGCCGGGAATCGCAGCCAACTCCAAAGTGCGTGAAAGTCACATATTCTGATAATGAAAAAGCTAATTCGGGTCTCTTTGTAGAGGAGGGGGCATTGGTTGAATGTGTGTCGATAAATCTCAAGGATGGCCCGGTGTATATAGGTCGTGACTCCGTAATAATGGAGGGGAGTTGTGTAAGGGGTCCTTTGGCGGTATGTGAGGGGTCTGAATTGAGGATGGGCGCCAAAGTTTATGGCGGCACAACAATCGGGCCGCATTGCAAGGTGGGTGGGGAGATAGATAATGTAGTGATGTTCGGCTACAGTAACAAGGCACATGAAGGATACCTTGGAAACGCAGTGATTGGAGAGTGGTGTAACATAGGAGCCGGGGTCAATGCATCCAATCTAAAAAACGATTATTCCATGATAAGGGTGTGGAATTACAAGAGCCACACATTCATGCACACTGACCTTCAATTCTGTGGCCTCATAATGGGTGACCATTCAAAAATAGGGGTGAATTGCATGATCAACACTGCAACCGTGATAGGAGTTGGTGTGAATATACATGGTTCAGGCTTCCCAAGAACCTACCTTCCGAATTTTTGTGAAGGGAGCCCGAACACAGGTTTCAGTAGGACGCCATTTAAAAAATTCAGTGAAGTTGCCGACCGTGTGATGTCAAGACGAAAAGTCTATCCTGATGACAGGTATAAGGCGATTTACGAACGGATATATAACGACAGCGAGGGATGTGAGTGAAAAACGGAAAAAATAAATTTTAAGATTTTTTCAGGGAAGCTTGTGTAATAAGCTTATTTTCATTATCTTTGCGGAACAATTGCGGGAAAATCGCCCGAATCAGGCACTAAATGGCTGGTGATTAGTCATTTAGTGTGATTTTAGGTGTGTATGTTTTCGGGGTTGTGAAAAAGAAAAAACATAAACAAATTTTAAAATATAGCGACAAAGAATGCCAACTATTCAACAATTAGTAAGAAAGGGAAGAGTTGCTTTGAGCGACAAGAGCAAATCTCCGGCTTTGGATTCCTGTCCGCAGCGTAGGGGTGTGTGCGTGCGTGTTTACACCACGACTCCCAAGAAGCCTAATTCGGCAATGCGCAAGGTGGCACGTGTGCGTCTCACCAATGGAAAGGAAGTCAACTCCTATATCCCCGGGGAGGGTCATAACCTTCAGGAACACTCCATCGTAATGGTGAGAGGAGGCCGTGTTAAAGACCTTCCGGGTGTGAGATACCATATTGTAAGGGGCACACTCGACACTGCCGGTGTGCAGGGTAGAACACAGCGCCGTTCCAAATATGGTGCCAAACGTCCGAAAGCCGCGAAGAAATAAAAGCAAGACTCCCCGTCCGCAAGGCGGAAAGGTTGAGTAAACCGGTGCGAGAGAGCACGGTTGAAGCAAGTTTTTTAACAACCGATTAATTAAAGACAAAAATGAGAAAAGCAAAACCAAAGAAACGGGTCATATTGCCCGATCCGGTTTTCCACGATGTGAGAGTGACAAAATTTGTTAACCATCTCATGTATGATGGAAAAAAGAGCACAGCTTACAATATATTCTATTCGGCACTCGAGACCGTGAAGGCCAAGATGCCAAACGAAGAAAGAAGCGCACTCGATATATGGAAAAAAGCACTTGAGAACATCACTCCTCAGGTGGAGGTGAAATCAAGAAGAGTGGGAGGCGCCACTTTCCAGGTCCCCACAGAAATCAGACCTGACCGCAAGGAATCAATATCAATGAAAAATCTCATCCAGTATGCACGCAAACGCGGAGGCAAGACAATGGCTGACAAACTAGCAGCTGAGATTGTCGATGCTTTCAATGACCAGGGCGGCGCCTTCAAAAGGAAGGAAGACATGCACCGCATGGCCGAGGCTAACCGCGCTTTTGCACATTTCAGATTTTAAAATTGATAGAAACTACAAATGGCAAAACACGACGATCTTAATTTGACCCGTAATATCGGCATCATGGCTCACATCGATGCCGGCAAAA
>JAFLTM010000018.1 GCA_022509225.1 Muribaculaceae bacterium | reverse complement strand
TATTGATGATCCTTCCGACAATATCACACAACCATTACCTGATGATGAATCTCCTATGTCTTTAGGATATTCCGTTGTGGAATATACACCGGCGCCGGGACAATTCATAAATGAAGATGTAACCGGTTTCGGAAACATAAAAACACAAGAAGAAGCATGCAAACAGGCCGAAGAACGTCTTGCAGAGAACCTCTATGTTTCTTTAGGAGCTTGGGGAGGCTACATTGTAGTGAAATTTGATAATCCGGTGGCAAATAGCGGTGACAGTTATGATTTTTCTATAATGAGTAATTCTTTCGACACTTCAAACGAGCCCGGTATCGTGTGGGTGATGACAGACAGCAACAAAAACGGACTCCCCGACGATATATGGTATGAACTTAAAGGATCTCATTTCGGGAAGGATGGTTATGAACGCAATTACTGGGTAAAATACACCCGTCCCGAAGAGGAGGGAAACACACCTTGGGAAGACAGTAACGGAGAAACCGGCTATGTAATGTGGCTTGGCAGTTATCATTCCCAACCATTTTATTATCCCCAATGGATAGAAGAAGACAGTTATACCTTATATGGAAGCAGATTGCCTTCCACAGCCATTCAAAATCCGGTAACCGGAATATGGACAAACGAACCTTTCGAATGGGGTTACGCTGATAATTTTGGTTCTGATTTTTGGAAAGAGGGAAACAGAAACTATTTTTCGATTTCTGATGCTGTTACAGAAGACAACGAGGCAGCCGATCTTAAAGAAATAGATTTTGTAAAAGTTCAGACTGCCGTGAATTCAACGGCCGGTGTTATAGGAGAAAATTCCACTGAGGTTTGCGGTTTCTTCATTGAGGAATAAAAAGCTTATGAAATCTAATTTTGCAGTAATCCTTTTCATCTTGTTATTGTTGACAGGATGCATGCGATGGGACTATAACGATGAACTCACAGATTTCAATATCCCATCAAATGGATTATTCATTGTCTGTGAGGGGAATTTCCAATATGGAAATTCAACCCTCTCTTTCTATAACCCTTCTGACAATGAGGTGCAAAACGAAATTTTTTATCGTGCAAACGGAATGAAATTGGGAGATGTTGCTCAATCCATGACTATCTTTGATAATAAAGGCTGGATTGTGGTGAATAATTCCCATGTTATCTTTGCCATAGACACTGAGACTTTTGTTGAAACCGGTCGGATTGAAAATCTAACCTCTCCACGCTACATCCATTTCTTGTCGGAAGAAAAAGCCTATGTATCCCAAATCTGGGATAACAGGATATACATCGTTAACCCCAAGACTTATTCCATAACAGGGTATATAACGGTTCCCGGAATGCCGTTGAGCACGGGATCCACTGAACAAATGGCACAATACGGCAAATATGTTTTTTGCAATTGCTGGAGCTATCAGAACAAAATTCTTAAAATAGACTCAGATACCGATGAGGTCGTAGATATCCTTGAAGTCGGGTTGCAACCTAATTCATTAACTATTGACAGTGAGCACAGATTATGGACCATTACCGACGGTGGATATGAAGATTCCCCCTATGGTTACGAGATTCCGGCTCTTTATTGCATTGATGCCGAATCCTTTGAAATTATAAAATCTTTTCAATTTTCTCTTGGCGATACCCCGTCAGAACTACAGGTTAATAGCGACGGCTCTCGCCTCTATTGGATTAACAACGATATTTGGGAGATGGATATACATGATGAAATGCTACCCGGCTCACCATTAATACCATATAATGGCACCAAATATTACGGACTTACTATCAATCCGGAGAATAATGAAGTGTATGTGGCGGATGCAATAGATTATTCCCAACAAGGAATGATCTACCGATTTTCACCCTCCGGCGATTTAATTGATGAATTTTATGTAGGTGTAACACCCGGAGCATTTTGTTGGAAGTAAAGAATTCATGAAATATTTTAAGATTGCCCTCATTATCATAAATATTCTTTATTTCCGTATAGATGCACTTGCAAAAGACAATACGAAACATCTTGACGAGGTGGTGGTGACGGCCCGTCGACCAATGAAAGAGATCGGTGTTGAAAAGACTGAGTTCGATTCTTTGGCACTAAAAGAAAACATCGCATTGTCAATGGCTGATATCCTAACCTACAATTCGTCGGTGTATGTTAAAAATTATGGGAGAGCCACTTTGTCAACAGTGGCTTTTCGAGGCACCTCACCTAGCCATACACAGGTTACATGGAATGGAATCAGGATAAATAGCCCGATGTTGGGAATGACTGACTTTTCTTCAATACCGGCATATTTTGTTGATCAGGCAGCTCTCTTCCATGGCACTTCTTCGGTGAATGAAACGGGTGGAGGACTCGGTGGTTTGGTGAAATTGGAAACAATTCCCGACGCACCCCCCGGCCTTAACCTTCAATATGTGCAGGGAATCGGTTCTTTCTCTACTTTTGATGAATTTCTTCGCCTGAGTTTTAAAAATAAACATTGGGTGTCTTCAACACGGGTGCTCTATTCCTCCTCTCCCAATGATTATACTTATATAAACCATGATAAGAAAATCAATATTTATGATGAGGAACATAATATTATAGGACAATACTATCCTAAAGAGAAAAATCGTTCGGGAGCTTTCAAAGATTTTCAATTATTGCAGGAAATATACTATCAATCCGGAAAGTACGATCGTTTAGGATTAAATATATGGTTGATTAATTCTAATCGTGAACTTCCTATGCTCACAACCGATTATGGTGATGAACGTGAATTTGAAAACCGGCAGAGGGAGAACACTATAAGAAGTGTAGTTTCATGGATGCACAGTCAATCTTCATGGAATCTATCTTTAAAAGCCGGCTATATCTTCACCTGGCTGGCTTACGATTATAAACGCGAAATTACAGAGGGATTTTGGGCTGATATGACCCGAGCCAGATCACATGTAAACACAATTTTCGGCAACGTCGAGGGGAATTATTACATCCACAACAAATGGCAATTCACTGCCTCTGTAACAGCACATCAACAATTTGTCAGATCTGAAGACAAAAATATCATTCTGCAGCAGGGTGACAAAGCCATGGTGGGATATGATAAGGCAAGACTTGAATTGAGTGCCTCACTATCTGCAAAATGGCAACCTTTATATAATCTGGGACTCGGCATTGTACTAAGAGAAGATGTTTTTGGTGACAAAAAAGCTCCGGTAATTCCGGCTTTTTTCACCGACTGGCTTGTGACAGAAACTTATTGCCGGAATCTTCCTCTAAAACTGACTTTAAAAGGTGCTGTGAGTAAAAATTATCGTTTCCCAAGCCTTAACGACCTCTATTTTCTACCCGGTGGAAATCCGGATTTAAAAAGTGAACAAGGTTTTACATATGATGCCGGTTTCAACTTAAATTTCTTTTTAACCAAAAGATTCACTGTCAATCTATCCGCCAACTGGTTCGATTCAAGAATCAAAGACTGGATTATATGGCTCCCCACCACTAAAGGGTTCTTTTCACCAAGAAATGTCAAAACGGTCCATGCCTATGGAGTGGAAACCAATATCCAATCCGGCATAGATTTGGGTAAAGATCTGTTTCTTGATTTAAACGGTTCATTTTCATGGACTCCTTCAATTAATGAAGGTGAAAAGATGTCGCCTGCCGATCAGTCGGTAGGCAAACAACTCCCCTACGTGCCGGAGTTCTCAGCATCCCTTGTGGGAAGATTATCATGGAAAACTTGGTCATTAACCTACAAATGGAATTACTATTCCGAAAGATTCACGATGTCGAGCAATGACTTTACAATCACAGGACATCTCCCTCAATATTTTATGAATAACATCTCTATTGAAAAAAACTTTTTTTTCAAACCTATGGATCTTCAACTCAAACTTGCCGTGAATAATCTGTTTAATGAAGACTATCTTTCAGTCTTATCCCGTCCGATGCCAGGCATTAATTTTGAATTTTTCATTGGTCTGACCCCTAAGTTTTTAAACGGGAACATCAGTAAAAGGAATATCTATGAAAATATGGATTTATAAAGTCTTTGCCTTAATTTTGGGTGTCATTTTTATTTCATGCAAACATGGCTCGGGCAACTTACCTGATTATACCCACCTTTTATATTCACCTGAATATTCTATTGGATTCGAGATTAAGGGAGATGAGAATTCCGATAATGTAATGATCACCGTCAGCAATCCCTGGCAGGGTGCGGATGATGTCACCAAAAGGCTATATATTCAGAAAGATTCTGTTATAGCAAATGGATTAAACCATGGTGTCTTGAAAAATGAAGCTAAAAAAATAGCCTGTATGTCTTCCACCCATATCGCAATGCTTGATGCGCTTGGAGAAACACACAGAATCGTTGCAGTATCGGGGTTGCCTTTTGTCTCTAATGAAAAAATCAGAGCAAGAGGTGAAGAGATTGCAGATATCGGCTATGACGGGAATATTGACTATGAAGCTTTATTGGCTGCTGCTCCGGATATTGTATTGCTTTACTCAATAAACAGTGAAAGCGGATTACAGGCGAAGCTTGATGAATTGAACATCCCATATATCTATATTGGGGATTATCTGGAAGAAAATCCTTTGGGTAAAGCGGAATGGGTAGTCGCTATTGCAGAATTGGTTAATAAAAGAGAAAAAGGAATTCAAATTTATAACGAAATTTGTAACCGTTATAATAAACTTAAGAAGGATATTGAGACCCATAATCTTTCAAAACCAAAAGTAATGCTGAATATTCCCTATGGTGATTCTTGGTTCATGCCTCCAACCGGAAGTTATATGGCTGATCTTATTGAAGCGGCAGGTGGTGAATATATCTATAAAGAGAATCACACTACAAGTTCCTTGCCCATTGATATGGAAGAAGCCTTCGAACTTGTTGCAAATGCCGACTACTGGATAAACGTGGGGACCCTCACTTCTCTTGATGATTTGAAGAAGAATTATCCTCGTTTTAAAAACGCGGATTGTGTCTTAGCAGGAAAAGTCTATAATAACAATAAAATCCTGACTGAGGGAGGTGGTAACGCTTTCTTTGAATCAGGCATTATGAATCCGGATTTGATTTTACGGGATCTTTCAACTATATTCCATCCTGAATTGAATATGGACGAAGAACTTATATATTATCATAAATTATAATGAGACGCCCCGGGACTCTGATCTTGTTTCTTCTACTCTCTTTTCTAACAATATTCCTGTTTTTAATTGATTTGGGAGTTGGGTCGGTCTCCATTCCGCTCAATGAAGTCTGGAATGCAATTTTTGGCGGTGATGTGTCTATTGTCAACCGTCAGATTATACTGGATATTAGATTGAATAAAGCTATTGTTGCTCTTCTGGCAGGGGCTGCCTTATCGGTTAGCGGACTTCAGATGCAGACTTTGTTCAAAAATCCCTTGGCAGGCCCTTATGTGCTTGGCATAAGCTCAGGGGCAAGCCTCGGGGTGGCTGTGTTCATTCTCGGAATTCCTTTATTCGGAGCTTCAGGAATCGATCTGCCGTTCGGATTAGCAGGGGCTGCATGGGCAGGCGCTGCTATAATTTTAATTTTTATCGGGATAATGTCTCAACGTATAAAAGACATCATGGTTATTCTCATACTTGGCATGATGTTTTCTTCGGGAGTGTCGGCTATTGTTCAGATTTTGCAATATCTCAGTCATGATGAAGCTTTAAAATCTTATGTTATATGGACAATGGGGTCTTTAGGGGAAGTGACCGGGCGGCAATTGATTGTTCTTGTCCCCGCCGTACTAATAGGCTTAGCACTTGCAATATTTACAATAAAACCATTAAACCTTCTTCTGTTAGGTGAAGATTATGCAGTTACTATGGGTTTGAATATCAAGATTTCACGCAATTTGTTATTTCTTTCAACCACATTGCTTGCCGGTACGGTGACTGCTTTCTGCGGACCTATTGGGTTCATTGGCATGGCTATGCCTCACATCACACGTATGATCACTTCCAATTCCGATCATAAAATACTAATTCCTGCCACTATATTAACGGGTGCTATCACTTTGATTATTAGTGACATCATCTCCAAACTCCTTGTGTTGCCAATCAATGCCGTGACTGCTCTCATTGGTATTCCGGTTATCGTTATTGTCGTATTACGAAATAAAGCAATCACTGTATGATTGAATTAAAAAATTTTTCTATAGGCTTTGGCAACCGTTATCTGTTAGAAAATGTGAGTACTTGTTTTAACAATGCTTCACTGTCTGCCCTAATCGGCAGAAATGGTTGCGGCAAATCTACGCTATTGAAAGCAATCTCCGGACTTAATGACCATTACTCAGGCAATATAACGGTGGATGGAGTCGATATTAAAAGAATTCCCAAACACAAATTGTCACATATAATTGCATTCGTTAATACAACAAGACCACGTATCATAAATTTAAGATGCAACGAGGTCGTGGCGTTGGGAAGAGCCCCTCACACAGGGTGGATGGGAAGAATGAGTCAGAAAGACAAAAATATTGTCTTCGAAGCCTTGAATTCCGTGGGTATGGACGATTATGCCGAACGAACCATGGATTCACTCAGTGACGGTGAATCTCAAAAAATTATGATAGCGCGTGCCATTGCTCAAGACACTCCAATCATTATCCTTGACGAACCAACCTCCTTTCTTGATCTTCCAACAAGATTCGAACTGGCAAACCTGCTTCACAATCTTGCCCATACCAAAAATAAAATCATAATATTTTCAACACATGAACTTGATATTGCACTGGAAATGAGCGATTATATAGCATTAATAGCCGATAAAAACCTTTATTGCGACACGGTATCAGGCATGATTGAAAGTGACCATATTCAAAAACTTTTTAAATTTCCCGGTGAATATTTGCAAAAATTACTATCTGCTATTAAAAAATAAAGTGACAGATCTCCTTTCTTGATTGGTGTTATGATTTCAATTATTGTACCCATATACAATACAAAAGATTATCTGAAAGACTGCATCCGCAGTATCCGTAATCAAACCATAAGTGATTGGGAGGCAATTCTGATTGATGACGGATCAACAGATGAGTCATCTGGAGTAGCAATGGAATTTGTTAAACAAGACCCACGCATCAAATATTTCAAAACCGAACATAAGGGATTATCCAACGCAAGAAATTTAGGGATTCAAAAAGCATCGGGCGATTTATTGTTCTTTCTTGATTCCGATGATTTGATTAATCCGGAGTTACTGAAGATTCAGCAGGAATTGATTCGTAATGAACATGCATGCATTGTGTCTTGCAAGCTAACTTCAAATTTTCAGAAAGCCACCAAAGCCAAATTATCATTTAAAAAGAAGCTCTTTTCTGCTGAGAAAGCAATAGAATCTACATTATACCAAAGGGAAATATCGTCATCTATGTGTGGCAAACTTTTCAAAAAAGTTTTATTTGACAATTTGCAATTCACCAAGGGGATCTTTTATGAAGACCTGGACATTTTTTACAGAGTTTTTGAGAAATGCAATAAAATAGTTAATATCGACTTTCCGGGATATTTCTATCGTAAACGGCAAGGAAGCATATTATCGGAATGGAATAATAGTAGATTAAATGTTTTAGAGGTTACTGAAAATATTGAAAAATATATCCGAAAAAATTACCCTACCATAGTAAAAGCAGCAATCCACAGACGTTTTAGTGCAAACTGCAACATGTTTTTACTTTCATATCAAAATGGCATCACCCTTGATCAATGCTGGCAGATTATAAGAAAATACAGGGCTTCTATCCTTGCTGATTCTCAATGCCGTCTAAAAAACAAAGCAGGCGCACTTATCTCTTATTTTGGTCCCGGAGTTTTCCTCTTCTTTTCCAGATTTAAATGATTTAAAAGTGCATCGTTAAATTTTTTTCTCTTTTTATCTTTTATCCAGCCCCACTTATTGAAATAAAGAACCATGTTGGAAAAATGAATGAACAGCATTCTTAACTTTTTTGCAGAGTCTCTTTGGTGTTCATGAATCACAGAAACAACAGGATAATAAACCGTATGCCATGTTTCATGCATCCTTCGGACCAGGTCTAAATCTTCGGGATAAAGAAAAAACCTCTCATCAAACAAACCACATTCTTTCAATGCTGTAACCCGGAATAAAAGAAAACATCCGGTTAAATATGGAACATTTATAATTCCTTCATGGCTATATGATCTAAGAAGGAATCTGTCTGTTCTTGAATTGAAGAATCCTGAAGGTATGAATCTTTTGGCAAATAAATCTGCCGGAGAGGGAATCAGACGGCATGAATATTGCAAACTGCCATCAGGGTTGCATATTTTAGGTTGAACCACTCCGACTCTTACATTTTTCACCATAAAATCCATCAATTGCTCCAGGACGCCGGTTTCCCACATCACGTCAGGATTAAGCACCAGATGAAAGTCTGCACCGTCTTTAATACTTTCTCTAAATGCTATATTATGAGCATGGCCATAACCATGATTCTCTATATGTCGGTAAATTATTTTTGGATTTGTTTCTGTGATATTACGATAGTTGGGGGAATTGCTGTTTTCAATAATAAATATTTTGTTCAATGAAACGGAACTCAAAGAAGAGAGCACCCCCTCCAGCTGGCCGGAGGGGGTGTTGTGTAATACTATACTGACATTAAGTCTTTGCATCTTAAGGTGCAGACTTAAGCTTCAGCTCTTTGTTCGTTAAGCAGTCTGATCATTTCAAGAGCACTCTTTGAAACTCTCGTTCCGGGACCGAAGATGGCATCAACGCCTGCTTTATATAGGAAATCGTAATCCTGTGCAGGTATAACGCCTCCGGCTGTTACCAAAATATCCGGACGACCTAATTTCTTGAGTTCTTCAATTACTTGAGGAATCAAAGTTTTATGACCTGCCGCCAGAGATGAAACTCCGAGAATATGAACGTCGTTTTCAACTGCCTGGCGTGCAGCCTCTGCGGGAGTCTGAAACAAGGGTCCCATATCCACGTCATAACCGCAGTCGGCATATCCCGTCGCAACCACTTTTGCACCACGGTCATGGCCGTCTTGTCCCATTTTGGCTATCATGATACGAGGTTGACGTCCCTCTCGTTTAGCAAAGTCGGCAACTGCCTTACGGGCTTCCTCGAATTCGGGATCACCCTTTTCTTCATTACTGTACACTCCGGAAATAGTTTTAATAACTGCCTTATATCTTCCAACCACTGCCTCACAGGCATCCGAGATTTCTCCTAAAGTAGCCCTGACTCCCGCTGCCTTCACTGCAAGATCAAGAAGATTCCCTTTAGACGGATCTTTAACGGCTTCCGTGATTGCTTCAAGAGCTTTCCTTACAGCCTCTTCATCACGTTTACCTTTTAAATCATCAAGACGTGCGCACTGTTCTTTGCGAACCTCGGTATTGTCAACTTCAAGAATATCAATAGGATCTTCATGATCAAGCCTATATTTGTTGATACCTACGATAGTTTGCTTGCCCGAGTCGATCCGTGCCTGAGTCCTTGCGGCCGCCTCTTCGATCTTAAGTTTTGGCAAACCTGTTTCAATAGCCTTTGCCATACCGCCAAGTTTCTCTATCTCTTCGATATGTTCCCATGCCTTTCTTGCAAGTTCCTCTGTAAGAGTCTCAACGTAATAAGAACCACCCCATGGGTCTATTTCTTTTGTTACGTAAGTTTCTTCCTGGATATAAATCTGGGTGTTACGTGCTATACGAGCCGAGAAATCAGTTGGCAAAGCGATAGCTTCGTCAAGTGCATTGGTGTGAAGTGACTGAGTGTGACCTAACACTGCACCCATAGCTTCGACACATGTTCTACCAACATTGTTGAAAGGATCCTGTTCTGTAAGGCTCCACCCTGATGTCTGGCTGTGTGTACGCAAAGCAAGAGATTTAGGATTCTTGGGGTTGAATTGTTTCACTATTCTTGCCCACAACATACGTGCTGCACGCAATTTGGCTATTTCCATAAAATAATTCATGGAGATACCCCAGAAGAACGATAATCTCGGTGCGAAAGTGTCGATATCCATACCTGCATTAACTCCGGCACGAAGATATTCCAGACCGTCGGCAAGTGTATAGGCCAGTTCTATATCAGCTGTGGCTCCAGCCTCCTGCATGTGATAACCTGATATTGATATCGAGTTGAACTTAGGCATATTCTTAGCCGTGTATTCAAAAATATCAGCGATAATCTTCATTGAGAAGGCAGGAGGGTAGATATATGTGTTTCGCACCATGAATTCTTTCAAGATGTCGTTTTGGATTGTACCCGCCATTTCATCCAGTTTTGCTCCCTGCTCCAGTCCTGCGTTGATATAGAAAGCCAAGACAGGAAGAACTGCTCCATTCATTGTCATAGACACTGACATCTTATTTAATGGAATGCCATCGAAAAGAACTTTCATGTCTTCTAATGAACAGATCGAAACTCCGGCCTTACCAACATCGCCCACCACTCTTTCATGGTCTGCATCATATCCTCTATGGGTTGGAAGGTCGAATGCCACAGAAAGACCTTTCTGTCCTGAAGCAAGATTCCTACGGTAGAATGCATTGGATTCAGCTGCCGTTGAAAAGCCGGCATACTGGCGGATTGTCCATGGTCTTAAAGGATACATCGCACTGTAGGGACCTCTCAGGAACGGAGGTATTCCCGACACGAAGTCAAGATGCTCCATATCCTTGATGTCTGATTCTGTATAAACCGGTTTCACCGGTATCAGTTCGGCTGTGATCCAATCAGCCTCTTTGTTTGTAGCTGCCGGTGCCGGATGTTTCTCGGCCACCACGGCTGCAAGGTCTATTTTTTTGAAATCCGGTCGCATGTCAGCTTAAAAGTTTTGCGTTAAACTTAATGAGTGTTTCAAGCACATTCACTCTAACGTGAATAAATTCCTCGATGCCCTGAGCTTTTAGTTCATCCATACAAGCAGGGGCACCTGCAACAACAAACATTGCTCTGCCGTTCAGCTCTTTATATGCTTCTGGTGCATATTGAGCATATTCGTCATCACTTGAACAGAGCACAACGACGTCTGCTCCCTTTTCAACCGCGGCATCAACACCCTCTTTAACAGTGTTGAACCCGATATTGTCGATTATCTCATATCCGGCGCATCCGAAGAAGTTTGCCGAGAATTGAGCTCTTGCAAGCCTCATTGCAAGATTACCTATCGTGAGCATAAACACCTTGGGACGTTTTCCGCTCCTTTCGGTGTCAAGTCGTAATTGTTCAAACTGGCTTGCAGCTCTGTCATAATTCAGATAATCAACCGAGCCGTCTTGTGGTTCAAACGAACATCCACAGCTAACCGGCCCAATCGGTTTTTCAATCTTGTCGAGAGCTTTTTCATTAAAATTGGGATATTGGTTTGTGCCAAGTAGAATCTCTTTACGGCGTGCAACATCGCTATGACGCTTAACTCCCGATTCATTTACAGATTTTTGGATCTCACCTTTCTTTAATTCTGAAAGGAATCCACCGGCTTCTTCAACTTTCACAAAAAGGCCCCATGCTATCTTGGAGATTGAAGCTGTCAGCACCTCCACATAGTATGAACCGCCTGCGGGGTCAGTCACTTTGTTCAAATGGCTCTCTTCTCTCAGAAGAAGCTGTTGGTTTCTTGCAATCCTTTCCGAGAATTCATCAGGATTCTTATACTGAAGGTCGAAAGGCAAGGTCTCAATTGAATCAACACCGGCAATAGCCGCACTCATTGTTTCTGTCATTGAACGCAACAGATTCACATGAGCGTCATAGATTGTCTGGTTAAACTGGCTTGTCACTGCATGTGCAACCATTTTGCAACAATCATCCGCAGCTCCGTATGCTTTAACAACCTCAGCCCAAAGCATTCTTGCAGAGCGGAATTTGGCTATCTCAAGGAAATAGTTGGATGAGATTCCCATATTGAATTTAATCCTTGACGCAACATCACAGGGTGAGATTCCGGCATCAGTTAAAAGTGTCATCCATTCCGCACCCCATGCCAAGGCGTAACCCAGTTCCTGAGTGATATATGCACCCGCATTGTTAAGCAGGAAGCTATCTACAGCAAAACATCTTAGTCCCGGCACATCCTTAACGGAATTGTACATTTCAACTCCCTCTGTCTTGATATCACGCGGGAAATCCATCCCATGATTGAGTAATCTCTTGAAAGGATTGAAATCTATAGAGCCCTTGAAATCATTTTCCAGACCCTCTTTTTTCAGATATTCAACCAATACTTTTGCCACAGCTACCGCATGCCCCATGCATCCGGAAATATTAACCTCAATTTTTTTAAGGTCGATATCCTTGAAGAGAGTATCAAAAGTTGCCAAAGTCACATCATTGGGTACTCTGATTCCTATTGAATCAACGCCGCGTTCAATTGCTGCTTTAGCTTCTTTGTTGATCTCTTCCGGTGTGTTACCTTGAATCTGCTGGCGAATCAGCCAGTCGTTGTTTTCACGAGTACCCCTTACGTAAGGGAATTGTCCGGGAAGGGTGTCCATGTGCGGGAGATCCTTCAGATCCTCTCTGCGATAGAAAGGCTTTACGCTGAACCCCTCGTTTGTGCGCCAAACAAGTTTCTTTTCAAAATCGGCGCCCTTGAGGTCGACAGTAATTTTCTCAATCCAGTCGTGGGTCGACGTCGGAGAAAACATGTCAAATAATTTTTCTTTAGTTGCCATATTTTATGTGAATCATTTTTGCGGCTTTATGTTAATGTCTCCGCTTTGTGTTTTTCTTTTGTATGATTTTGACAGGCTTTAGTCACCAAGCAAAATTACTTATTCTCTTTCAATCTAAGAAATTTAAATATGGATAAGTTTTAAAATCAGAGTCAAAAATCACTATGTATTTTCTTGTCGGCACATCTGAACACTTTTCCCGGAAAATCATCAAGGAGATTCAAATTATGTGTTGCCATCAGAACAGTATGGCCGTTACCCGCAAGATTATGCAACAACGTCAATATCTGGAATCCTGTTTGCGGATCAAGATTGCCCGTGGGTTCATCTGCAAGAATTAATTTTGGCTTATTCAATAACGCCCTGGCTATCACTATTCTTTGTTGTTCCCCTCCACTCAGTTCATGGGGCATCTTGTAACTTTTAGTTGCCATCCCCACTTCTGTCAGAACCTCCTTTATTCGGGTTTCTATCTCATCCTTTCTTCGCCAGCCTGTTGCTTTCAAAACAAACTCCAGATTTGAAAAAACAGTCCGATCCTGAAGCAATTGGAAATCCTGGAACACTATTCCCACCTTTCTTCTTAACATTGGCACCTCTTTCGATGGCAAATTCAGAAGATCAAAACCCATAATCTCAGCCGTTTCCGCCGAAGCTATCGGCACATCTGCATACATGGATTTCATAAGGCTACTTTTTCCGCTGCCCACTCTTCCCACCAGATAATAGAAAATCCCCTCTTCAAGAGATAGACTGATATCTTTTAAAACCTGTTTGTTCTGACGGTTTATTGATACTTTTTTATATTCTACAAGCATGGCTGGTTTTATGTTAAATCGTTGATTATAAGCACGCAATCCTATTCAAACAAGAATTTCAACAAATCTTCAATTTTAGACACCTCAACAATCCGGATTTTAAATTTGTCTTTCATTCCTTTAAGGTTTTCACGAGGTATCACGATCGTTTCAAAGCCAAGTTTCTCTGATTCCGCAACTCTTTGTTCCACACGGGTCACGGTTCTTATTTCGCCGGACAAGCCCACCTCTCCCACAAACACCGTTTTTCTTGACACGGCGATGTCAAAATTAGAAGACATAACTGCCGCAACAACCGCAAGGTCAACACCGGGATCTGCAATCTTAAGACCACCTGCAATATTAAGGAAAACATCTTTTTGTCCAAGCCTGAATTTTGCCCTTTTTTCAAGCACTGCAAGAATCATGTTAAGCCGACGGTGATCATAACCCGTCACACTTCTTTGAGGTGTACCATAAGCCGCTGTTGAAACTAATGCCTGAACTTCAATCATCATCGGGCGTATTCCCTCTACCGTGCAACCTATTGCAATACCGCTCATCTCCTCTTCACGATTCTCGCTAAGCAACATCTCCGAGGGATTTTTAACTTCTCTCAACCCCTTGTCGACCATCTCATATATTCCTATTTCGGAAGTGGAACCAAACCGATTTTTAATTGAACGCAAAATCCTGTAAAGATACTGCCTGTCACCCTCAAATTGTAACACAGTATCAACTATATGTTCCAACACCTTTGGTCCGGCGATAGCTCCGTCTTTATTTATATGACCCACTATTATAACCGGGATGCCACTTTCCTTGGCATATCTCAGGAAAGCCACGGCACTTTCACGAACCTGAGTGACACTGCCCGGAGCAGACTCTATCCCTTCAGATGCAATGGTCTGAATTGAGTCAACTACAACTATCTGGGGTGACACTTTCTTTATCTGATCAAAAATGTTTTCAAGGAGTGTCTCGCATAAAACAAAAGTGTTTTCAGACAGCTTCCCGAGTCTGTCGGCTCGTAACTTAAGCTGAGAGGCACTCTCTTCTCCGGAGATATAAAGAATTTTTTTATTCCTAATTGATAAAATATTCTGTAACAAAAGTGTCGACTTTCCTATGCCCGGTTCTCCTCCTATCAAAGTTAAACTCCCTGCCACAAGACCTCCTCCTAAAACACGATTCAATTCTGATGAAGGCATTTTAATCCTTTCTTCCTCCAATGGCTCTATTTCCGAAAGTTTTTTAGGCAAGGCTGCATCTCTTTTCCTCTCACGGGTTCCGTTTTTAGAACTAACCGTTATTTTCTCTTCTGCAAATGTGTTCCATTCTCCACAGGAAGGACACTTGCCTAGCCACTTGGCGGATTCATATCCACAATTCTGACAGAAATATACACTTTTTGTTTTTGCCATCGGAAGCCTTTTTAACAGATGCGTGAAAGAATGATTGCAGTTGCTATAGCAACGTTTAGGGAATCCGGATGATCCAGATCATTGGCGGGAGGAATCGTTATGGCTTTTGTCACCATGCTTTTCAAGTGAGGACTTATCCCGTTGCCTTCATTTCCCATTATCAAGAAACCTGTGGTGCCGCTTTTTAGGTTTGTGTAGTTTTCACCTTCCAGCAGCGTACCGAAAACCGGCAATTCTCGATTTTTTGTTATAAGTTCCCCAAGATCGCAATACACCACATTCACTTTCCCGATAGATCCCATTGCAGATTGCACTGTCTTTTGATTATAAATATCCACTGTTCCTTTCGATGCGAACACATTTTTCACCCCAAACCAGTTGCAAGTACGGATTATAGTACCGAGATTGCCTGGATCTTGAATTTCATCCAACAATAGATATAATGAATCCTTGTCAAGTATAGGAATATCGAGGGGTTGCCGGGGTTTACTGAAAATTCCTATCACATCGGGTACACTTGACAAAGATGATATTTTCTTCATCAATCCCGGCTCTTTCGCCACAAGCACCCTGTCTGAAATTTTGTCTAATCGTGTGGGGTTAGCTTCCAACCATTCTTTAGTGCAAACCAGGTTTACCAGATCAAAGCAATTCAGACTGTCGGCCACACACTTTTCCCCTTCAATAATGAAAAGTGATTTACTGTCCCGGATTTTTTTTCGGGACAATGATCCAAAATCAGCTGCCTTATTCTTCGACAATTCTTTAAACTGCATATTAATGTCAAAGGTAAACACATTTTTTGACATCTTACTTAAATTTTTTAATTTTGTGGGTTAGCTAACAAAACAGAAAACCAAATGAAATATATAGGTGCGCATGTGAGTGCCCAAGGCGGTGTTTCCAACGCTCCGCTTGAAGCCAGGGCTATTGGTGCCAAAGCATTTGCGTTATTCACAGGAAGCAGCTCCAGATGGGTTTCAAAAGACCCCGACGAAGAAGAGATCAAGCAGTTTCGCCAAAACTGTGAGCTCTGCGGATTCAAACCTGAGGTTATCCTGCCTCACGATAATTTTCTGATCAACCTCGGAAGCGGCGATAAAAAGATTCTTTCACTTTCCCGTAAATCATTTTCCGATGAAATCAGGAGGTGTGAACTTCTGGGACTCACCATGTTAAATTTCCATCCCGGAAGCCATAAAAATGAGATTTCAGTTGAAGAGAGTCTCGATCGAATTGCAGAATCAATCAATATGGCACTCGACAAATCTAACGGGGTAACAGCAGTTTTGGAGAATGTTGCCGGTCAAGGTTCCAATTTAGGACACTCTTTCGAGCAACTTGCGCATATTATTTCCAAGGTGGAAGACAAGTCAAGGGTTGGAGTTTGCATTGACACTTGCCACGCCTATTCCGCGGGCTACGACCTAAAAAGTGAGGAGGGTTACAAAAAAACATGGGATGACTTTGAAAGAATAATCGGATTCAAGTATCTCAAGGGTATGCATCTGAACGACGATAAGAGAGAACATGGTTCCAGAATCGACCGGCATGAGGAATTGGGTAAAGGAACTTTGGGGCAGGATTTTTTTATTCGTCTGATGAACGACAAAAGATTTGACAATATACCGTTGATTCTGGAAACTCCCAACGAAGCTTTGTGGGCTGAAGAAATAGATTGGCTCTATAACCAGATTAAATCGTAAAAAAGATATGAAGACAAAGCCTGATTTAGGTTTTTGGAAACTATGGAATCTCAGTTTCGGATTTTTCGGAGTCCAGATAGCCTATGCGCTGCAGAGCGCAAATGTTTCCAGGATTTTCACAACGATCGGAGCAGACCCCCATGACCTTAGCTATTTCTGGATACTGCCTCCACTAATGGGGTTGATAGTGCAACCGGTAGTGGGGATTTTCAGCGATAGGACATGGAACAGATTCGGGCGAAGGCTACCATATCTGATTCTTGGAGCTACAATAGCCGTGATAGTGATGTGTCTCCTGCCGAATGCCGGAAGTTTTCATTTCACAGTTTCAAGCGCAATTTTGTTTGGTCTGGTGGCTCTCATGATGCTCGACACGTCTATCAATATGGCGATGCAACCCTTCAAGATGCTGGTTGGCGACATGGTGAATGAAAAACAGAAGGGTTTGGCTTATTCAATCCAAAGTTTTCTCTGTAATGCAGGCTCTGTTGTGGGCTATATCTTCCCGATCTGCCTCGGTTGGTTAGGAATGAAAAATGTTGCACCCTCCGGCGTGGTTCCCCCCACTGTTATATGGGCGTTCTACATCGGGGCCGCGATTCTTCTGATTTGTGTCATATACTCCTTGATAAAGATTAAAGAATGGCCTCCACATCTGTATAATGAATATAACGGAGGACCTTCGCAAAATCAAGAGAAGAGTCCCGGACTTATAAAACTTTTGGTTAAAGCCCCTTCAACATTCTGGACTGTAGGATTGGTGCAGTTCTTCTGCTGGTTTGCTTTCCTTTTCCTATGGACCTATGCCACCAACACTGTGGCTCACAATGCTTTCAAGACACCTACCACAACTGGTATTGAAGGAATAACTTACAATAACCGCACTTTCAGTGCAAATTATCTTCTGATTGATAACACTCCAATAGTTGACCATGGCAGATTGATGGTTGCCGGCATAGAAGTTCAAAACAGATTTTATCCCGGGGGATTGGTAGTGATTAACGGAAATGATACGATAGTGAAAAACCATGCAATTGTAGCCAATAACGAAGGTATAGATAAAGTTTATTTCAATGAACCTATCACCGGTGTCTCGTCGCTGTCTGTCGATGGTGAGATTATCCCCGACTGCCGGGATATAGCAGTGAAAGACTATCTTTCACAAATGTCAGGTCCGTTTAAATTGACAGAGGCTGCTATTGTTGCAACCTCACCCGACGGACAGATAACCGTCGAGGATGCCTCCACCCATGAAATTGCGTCTCCGGCTGACTGCGGGTATGTCACAAAAACAGTGTTGAACTCAGCCACCCCACAATATAACGATGCAGGAAACTGGGTGGGTCTCCTTTATGCGGTTCAAGCCCTCGGATCCGTTTGCTGGGCACTTGTTCTCCCCAGGTTCAAGAGTAGAAAATTCTCTTATGCACTGAGCCTTCTCCTGGCTGCCGGAGGGTTCATGATGATGGCATTTATAACAAATCAGTGGATTCTGTTTATTGCTTTCATCCTTATTGGCTGTGGATGGGCGGCTATGTTGGCTTGGCCTTTCACTATACTGACAAATTCCTTAAAAGGAGGAAATATCGGCGCATATCTCGGATTGTTCAACTGCACGATATGTATCCCTCAGATTGTGGCTGCTTTGGCCGGTGGCTGGATACTCACTCTAATGAGCAAACCGGGGGAACTGGCGCCGGAATATATGATGATGTTCCTTGCCGGAATATCCATAGCTATCGGAGCACTTTGCGTGTTTATAATAAAAGAAAAAAATCCTTCGGAAAATGTTCCGGTGGAAACACCTGCATTAAGCGACCAAATATGATTGTTTGAATGGATATCGGGAAAGCTATCGGGTTCGGGCTTCTTTCCATTTTATGGATTTGGCTTTGCAGCATGATGCTGGTTTCCGGAGGTGGTTTTAACTTTAAAAATCTATTTTTAATTGTTTCTTCCGGGATCATAATATTTGTTCCTTTATGGAAAAAATATTTTAGGAAAAACAAAGAATAAACAAGGCTGATAAAAGTATGGAAGTGAACCAAACTTCTTTATTATCAAAAATAAATTCGCCGAGCGATCTTAAACAACTGAAAGAGGAGGAACTCCCGGCTCTGTGTGAGGAGATAAGAGGATTTCTAATTGAAAACCTTTCTGAAAATCCGGGGCATTTTGCTTCCAGTATGGGCGCCGTGGATCTTATTGTTGCTTTGCATTATGTGTACGACACACCTTCCGACAGACTGGTGTGGGATGTGGGTCACCAGGCTTATGCACATAAAATCTTGACAGGAAGAAAAAAAGATTTTCCCAAACAAAGAACTCTGGGAGGAATCAGCGGTTTTCCAAATCCTACTGAAAGTGATGCTGATACATTTATGGCAGGACATGCGGGAAATTCAATCTCGGCTGCTTTGGGCATGGCAATAGCCGACAAGCTAACTCCGGGGAATGAAAACAGGAAAACGGTGGCTATCATTGGAGACGCATCAATCAGCGGAGGATTGGCCTTTGAGGGTCTCAACAATGTCTCAAACAATCCCAATGATCTGCTAATTATCTTGAATGACAATGACATGAGCATTGACAACAATGTCGGTGCGCTCCATGGTTATCTGTCAGACCTCACAACTTCAGCCGGGTATAATAAATTAAGGAATAAGCTGTCTCTATATCTTAGAAAAAAAGGCATTCTTACAGAAGAGAGAAGAAGGGCATTTATTCGTTTCAGCAATTCCTTAAAATCGGTTGTGTCACGCAAACAAAATATATTTGAAGGTCTTAATATAAGGTATTTCGGACCGATTGACGGACATGACGTGAGAAAACTGGTGAAAGTTTTAAGGGAAATAAAAGGGATGGCAGGTCCAAGACTTTTGCATATCTACACCACCAAAGGAAAAGGTTACAAACCGGCTGAGGAAGACCCGTCGACATGGCATGCCCCGGGAAAATTTGATCCGGATTCAGGGGAACGTTTATGTTTGCAGAAAAAAGAAGGGTCAGAGTTATGGCAAGAAATTTTTGGCCATACTTTGGTTGATCTCGCCGAAAAAGATGACCGTGTAGTCGGTGTCACAGCCGCAATGCCGGGCGGAACTTCTGTTGACCACTTGTTAGAAAAGATGCCCGAACGAGCTTTTGATGTGGGAATATCTGAAGGACACGCAGTAACCTTTGCAGGTGGTCTGGCGGCTGCCGGCAAAAGACCTTTTGTGGCTATTTATTCATCCTTCCTGCAACGAGGATATGACAATATTATTCATGATGTGGCTATACAGGGTCTTCCGGTGACTTTCTGCATTGACCGGGCAGGTCTTGTCGGGGAAGACGGTGTGACTCATCATGGATTTTTCGATCTTGCCTATCTCAACTGCATACCAGGCCTTAACATAGCTTCACCTTCAGATGGTGAAACCTTAAAAAACCTGATGTTTACATCTCTCAAACAAAAGAGCCCCTTCGCAATCAGATACCCCCGTGGAAAATGTGATAATTCCCCCCAATCGCAGAATTTTGAGTATAAAGAATTAAAAGCCGGTCAGGGGCGTCAGGTGAGAAAGAATCCCAACTCTAAAATAGCTTTGCTAACAATCGGTCCTGTTTTATCAAATGCGGAAGAGGCGGCCAAAAAACTTTCGGAAGAGGGAATTGAAACGGATATTTTCGACATGATATGGCTCAAGCCGATAGATAAAGATATTTTATCTGAAGTAGCTTCTAACTATGATGTCATCATAACACTTGAAGACGGTGTTACAACAGGTGGCTTAGGCAGTGTGGTTAACAGCTATATCAAGGACTCTATCTACAAACCCGCAGTGGTGAATCTTGGCATCCCCGATAAGTGGATAGCACACGGGTCAATTGACCAGCTTCAAAAGATATGCGGGTTTGACACCGATGGTATTGTTGCAGCCGTGAAACAGGCTTTAGAAAAAAGGAGGTCTGTATGAAAATTGTAATTGCCGGGGCCGGGGCAGTTGGCACACATCTTGCCAAATTGCTTTCAAATGAAGAGCAAGATATTATTTTGCTTGACAGTGACCAAAGCCGTCTTGACATCATAAACGACAATTACAATCTGATGACATGGAATGGCTCCACATCATCTTTCAATACTTTACGTGATGTCGGAGTATCGGGTGCCGACCTTTATATTGCAGTGACCCCTTTTGAAACAAGGAATATAACCTCCTGTGCGATTGCAAAGAAATTGGGGGCTAAAAAGACAATGGCACGCATCGATAACCATGAATTCCTGCATCCTAAGAATGGAAAAATCCTAAAGGAAATCGGAGTTGACAACCTTATTTATCCGGAAGATCTTGCAGCTGATGAAATAGCCAAATCATTGGCACATAACTGGGCAAGCTATTGGGGAGAACTAAACGATGGGAAACTCTTGCTTATCGGTGTAAGACTTCATAACGACAATGTCTTGATCAATCACAAACTGCGTGATCTGCCTGTAAAAACTCATGATTTCCATGTTGCAGCCATCAAACGTAACAACACTACCATAATCCCGGGAGGTAACGATGAGATTCTCTATGATGACACTGTTTATTTCATAACGACACCCCCGTTCGTTCAAGAAGTGATGGAACTTTGCGGGAAGAAAAAAAGAGTGATTAAAAGAGTCTTCATTATCGGCGGATCACGAATAACAATGAGATTCGCTTCCAGATTTCACGACAAATATCATCTCAAGATTATAGACATCGACAGGGAACATTGTGAAGAGCTCGCCACTCTTTTCCCGGATTGTGAAATCGTGCATGGCGATGGAAGAGACGTGGAAGTGTTGAAAGAAAATGATGTTGATCAATATGATGCCTTCCTGTCGCTGACCGGTTCTTCTGAAACGAATATACTCACTTGCATGTCGGCAAAGGAGTTCGGGATTCCGAAAACCGTTGCAGATGTTGAGAACCTTCAATTTGTCGGTCAGGCAGAGAACCTTAATATCGGAACTATTATAAATAAAAAGATATTGGCATCAAGCTATATTTTTAAGTTTCTCCTTGATGCCGACGACTCTACAGCAAAATGTCTTGCACTTGCAGATGCAGAGGTGGCGGAAATGATGGTTAAGAAAGGCGCCAAGATCACAAAGGCCGCTGTCAAGGATCTACGTCTCCCGCCGGGAATGACATTGGCAGCTGTTGTAAGGGATAAACAGGTCACACTGGTTAGTGGTAACACTGTTATCCAGCCAGGTGATTTCGTTGTCGTGTTCTGCCTGAACGGCACGATTTCAAAAATAGAAAAGTGGTTTTCTTGACATGGCAGCAATACCACGAAGGGGTTATGTGAATTTCCGCATGTTATTGCGGGTTATAGGATGGCTTCTCAATATAGAGGCAATTTTCATGTTAGCGCCTTGTGTGGTTGGCTTTTGCTATTCCGAGCATAGCGGACTCATGTTCCTTGCATGTATTGCCATAACAGCCGGCAGCGGTATTGCAATGGTGTCTTTGAAACAGAAAAGCAGGGAAATGGGGAAAAGAGAGGCTATCATTCTCACCGGCTTAACCTGGATAGTTCTTTCACTGTTCGGTATGTTGCCTTTCCTTTTTTGCGGCACACATATTTCTATTACCGATGCTTTTTTTGAAACCATGAGCGGTTTCACCACAACTGGAGCATCAGTTCTCGACACTCTTCACGGCGTGCCTCATTCCATCTTGCTTTGGAGATGTGTCGTGCAATGGATCGGTGGTTTGGGTATTATACTTTTCACGCTCGCTGTGCTTCCAATGCTTAATTATCAAGGCGGTATCCTTCTTTTCAATGCAGAAGTCACTGGCATAACCCATGATAAACTTAGACCTCGGGTGAGTTTCACGGCTCAAAGTCTATGGATGGTTTATATTGTCTTGACAGGTATTTGTATAGCGCTATTGTGCTTTTCGGAACTGGACATATTTGATGCAATTTGCTACGGCCTATCTACAATTTCAACAGGAGGATTTTCAAATCAGGATGTTTCAGTCTCTGAAATAGGCGACCTCTATATTAAAATTGTTCTGATGGTGTTTATGTTTATGGGAGGAGTCAACTTTTCTCTCCTCTACAAACTTGTGACAGGGAAAATAAGAGAGGCTTTCCGAAATGAAATTATAAGATGGTATATATGCCTTATCCTCTTTTTTGCTGTGATTCTCGCTCTTAATGTTCTTGTACGGGGATTGATGGAGAATATACAGGATGTGACAATAGATCCTCTTTTCCAGGCAGTGTCAATTATTTCTTCAACCGGACTGACCGAACCCGACTTTTATGACTGGGGGCCTATTCCTATTGTGGTGCTGATAATAATGATGGTTATGGGTGCTTGCGCCGGCAGCACATCGGGTGGAGCTAAAATCGACAGGTTTGTAATCCTATTTAAGTTTATTAAAAATGAATTCCATAAATTGATGCACCCGAATGCAGTGATGACTGTGACCCTCAACGGCAAAGGAACACCCTCTCCCGTATTGATGAAAACACTTGCTTTCCTCTTTCTTTATATTGTTGTGATTATGCTCGGTGGAACCGGGATGGTTCTATTCGGATTACCCTTGAAAGATAGTTTCTTCATAGCTCTGTCAGCAGTTTCCAACACGGGACTCGGCACTGATATAACCGGTTTAAACGGAAATTTCGCACTGATTCCCGATGCAGCGAAATGGTTTGTAGCATTCCTGATGCTTGTGGGTCGTCTGGAACTTTTCACGATTCTGGTTCTTTTCCTACCATCTTTCTGGAAAAAGAAGTGATCAGACTTCAAACACTTTGAAATAATTTTTCAATAGATCAAATATCAATAGTTTTCCAGTAAGCAGTTTCCCCGCTCCCGTAAGGTATTTAATTGTTTCCGCTGTTTGGACTGAAGCGCAGAATGCGGCTGCTGGACCTGCCACACCTCCAATACTGCAAGGCATGAAACCTCCATCTGAAACTATTCCAAAGTAATCTTCAAACCGTCGGTCATCAGGCATAAGCGTCATTATTTGGCCACCAAAATCTCTTACCCCTCCTATGCAACATGTTTTTTTTGTTATGCCGGACACTTTCCCCGTCATCTTTTTAGATTCGGGGTTATCGGTGGCATCAACAATAAAATCATAGCTTTCAAATAAACCGTAGCAATCCTTTTCTGTGATCAATTTGGAGAAACTCTCAATCTTTACTTCCGAGTTTAATTCCTTAATCCTTGAATAGAGTGTTTCAACTTTCTTCTGTCCTGCCTCCGTTTCTTTGAAAAAAAATTGCCTCTGCAGATTAGAAATGTCAATGGTATCAAAATCACAAATACCTATTTTCCCTATACCGGCACCGGCAAGTTGCATTGCAACCATTGAACCCAACGCACCGCAACCTATAATCAAAACCGCCGCTTCCCTTATTTTTTGCTGACCACTTTTTCCGATAGCCTCCACAGCTATCTGACGTGCATACCTTACGCCTAACTCTTTATTATCCTCGTTGAACGGCATGACTTCTTATTTCAGCATCAATTCTTGCGGCACATCAGCAATATGAACATCCATCTGCGGGAATGGGAATTCAAAACCATTTTGTGGCAACTCGCTGTAGAATCTTTCATTCATATCAAAATATAGATTCCAGTAGTTGGATTGATGAGTCCACGCCCTCACGGCAAAAACCACACTGCTGTCGGCAAGCTCGGAAATGCTGACAAATGGGGGACGACTTATGTCCGTGGGAGTCTGAATTGTGATGGATGTCTTGTTTTTTAAATTTTTTCTGATTAACTCTTTCCTCCTATTTTTTCTATTAATTAGCCGTTTCCAGAAAGATACCTTCTCTTCCTCACAGTCGGGGTCATCCTCAGGACAATCATTCTCTTCAATGGCTGTATTATCTATCAGCGCCTGTTTTCTTTTGTCCATATCCATTTGAATTGTATCCACAACAACCCTGTCGTCACTAAGCAAAATATTTTTGAAAACCGCCTTTGCTTTCTCCACATCACAACCATAACACAATCCTATGCTCCAGTCAACCCTACGGTAACTCTCCAATGAATAATTATTTATTGACCCGGTCGACAACCCTCCATTTGGAATAATGATGGTTTTGTTGTCAGTTGTGTTGATGACAGTGTGAAATATCTGAATTTCCTTTACTGTTCCGGCAAAACCCTGAGCTTCAATATAATCACCAACTCTATAAGGTTTTAACAATAAAATGAGCACACCCCCCGCAAAATTTTGCAAGGTGCCGCTCAATGCCATACCGATTGCCACACCGGCAGAGGCAAACAATGCAAGGAAAGAACTTGTCTCTATTCCCAGGATGCCCACAATAGTGACAATCAGGATAAAATATAGAACTATCCTTACAAGCGACAGGACAAAAGTGGTTAAAGAAGCATCGACTTCATTAGCCGCCATAATCCTGTTGACCAACTCAAAGGCTCTCTTTATCAGAAACTTCCCTAAATAAAAGACAAAAGCTGCAATAAGCAGCCTGAAAGAAAACTGAACTATACCATTTGCTATAGAGGTTATGGCATCATCAAAACTAAGACCCTTCAAAGCATCGAAAGCGCTATGGCCTGTATCTACCTTATCGGGTAACGGAACAATGGGTAAATCCTGAGTCTGAATCATTGGTCAGTTTTCTTTAATTATCCTTTCAAAACACTCTGTTAAACCAGTCTAACGATTGATAGAATTTTTCTTTGGTTGTGTTATCGTTGAAACTATAAATATGGGTGGATATACCTGAAAATCTGGCCGGGTCTATGGCGGTTCCGTCAAACCCGGTGGGCGTTGCGGCTTTATAAACCACACATTTGTCTAATGCCCCATTCCATTCCTCAGCGGTAAGAACTTTGCCTGAGCTCTCCGCAATTGCCTTGGAATAGTCGCCGAGATCAAAGAAAGGACCCGTGCTCCCCCTGGTGTACTTTATCATAGAGGTAATGGAAGAAATATCCATTGGTTCATAAACATCGGCACATATTTCTGCAAGCGCCTCAATCTTCTCAAGATCTATCACCGCAATGGTTGCGTTCCTATAGTTGGATTCATCATAATATTTGAAAAAGAGTTCGGCTCCGGCAACCAAATCAGGATTTGATCCCACAAGATAAGGAAGCACTATATGGTAAGGGAGACCAAACTCCCATACTTCCGTTGCATATCCCACAAAGTATTTACTCTTTTCACGCATTTGGTAGATTGTCTCTATATTGCTCATATAGCATGAATCAAACCATATATAAGTGAACAAACCTGCAGGGATTGCATCAGCAAGCTCATCGACATTTATTTGAACATATTCAGGGAGAACTGCATTGTTGTCAGAACCGAATGAATAGGAGGAAGTGAGTCTTTGTGCGCCTTCTGTGGTGGAATAAGTCGACTTTTCTCCTTTTGAGGAAGTAGAGGATGATGTTATATAAGGCTGTGATGCGGTGCTATGCGACCAAAATATCAAACCGTATCTCTTAGATTCGTAATTGTCTGTCATATATTCAAACACCTCCCCCATTCTTCTTGGATCGAGCGATGAATATGTGTCAGGAAATTCTTCTATCACCTCAAATTCATATTCGGAACCGTTATATTTCAACTCTAACAATCTTTGTCCGAACGTGTAGGTGTTCTCAAAAACTATCACTGAATTTTTTTTCAAGTCTATACTTGCAGCTGCCTGCAACATCTCGTTTTTATCAGATATAAGATTTGACGACAAACTGTTGGTGGCTACAGCATAAATCAAGACTGTGGTTTCTCTGTTGTCGACGTATGGGGAACCACCCGGCTCATTTGAACAGGAAATGAATGCCGGTATAGTTAAAGTCACCGACAAACCAATAATCAACGATTTTATATATTTTTTTAGAGCCATATTCTCTGAATCTGCTTGTAAAGTTAGGAATTTAGGATTATTTCTACATAAAAACGATATTCAAAAAAATATATTGTGGCTTCAATACAATAAATTTCACAATTAAATGTTAATTTTATACGTTTTTGTTAAAATCAGATTAAACCATTACTCATTTTATTTGTTTAAATAATAGAGAATCAACTCTATCACTCTTTTACTTATGAAAAAATATGTTATTTGGTTGCTTACTGCCGTTATGTCATTGACTTTCGGCGCGTTGCTTTATTTCCAAATAATGTATCTAGAGAATATGATCCGAATGAGAGATTCCCAGTTCTCGGAAATAGTGATGAGGTGTCTGTCTTCTACAAGTTCTTTTCTTGAAAAACGGGAAACCTTGCATTTTTTACAGGAAGATGTCGCCGTGCTGGAGTCTTCCCTTCTGGAAACAGAAACAGGTTTTGGAGGGAACAACGAGTTTTCAACTGCCATTCTTGACTCCATTAACGGAATGATCGACCGCCAAAGTGAAGAACTTGGGATGTCGCTGTCTTTCAATCCATTGAAAACTCCTCGTCAAAAATCGATCGACAATATTCAAAACCATTATAAGAACATGCAGGAAACCCTGCGTGGGCAATATCTTTATCAAAAAGGACTGCTCACCGAAGTAATTCTTAATATTCTTCGGGAATCAGGCTCACGTCCTGCCAAAGAGAGGGCAGATTCAACCGTTATCAGGAATTATCTTACATCTGAATTAAACAGTGCAGGCCTTGACATGCCTTTCGCTTTTGCACTGACCAATAAAAGAGGACAGTTGATTTATAATACCCAGACTTTTGAAAAAAATGACACAAAGAATATTTATTCTCAAAACCTGTTCCCTAATTCGGGCTACCAGTTGGTTTTGAATGTGGAGTTTCCTCAAAAGGGTAAATATATAGTGTCGTCTGTGAGATTTATTATTCCTACTCTAATTTTCACTTTAATTCTGTTGGTTATATTCTTATACACCATCATTATAGCATTCCGACAAAAGAAACTTTCGGAGATAAAAACCGATTTTATCCACAATATGACCCATGAATTGAAAACTCCTATTTCAACAATTTCATTAGCAAGTCAAATGCTTGGAGATCCATCGGTCAGAAAATCGGAAGCTTCGCTCAACAGGCTATCCTCTGTAATAGCCGATGAGTCTAAAAGATTGCAGTTTCAGGTGGAAAAAGTGTTGCAGATGTCGGTGTTCGACAATTCTCCATCTTCAGTTAAACTAAAAGAGACCAACGGTAACACCATAATCAGCAATGTTGTAGACACCTTTAAGATTAAAGTGGAAAAATTCGGCGGTTCTATAACTTGTAATCTTAAAGCCGACGATGATGCTATCAATGTCGATACGATGCATTTCACGAATATTATCCACAATCTTTTGGATAATGCAATCAAATATCGTGATGAAGACAAATCTCCCATTCTTTGCGTAACTACAGAAAATATCGGATCGAAATATTATCAGATACGCATCAAGGATAACGGCATAGGAATCAAGAAAGAAGACCTGAAAAGAATTTTCGATAAATTCTATAGGGTTCCCACCGGGAACCGACATGATGTTAAAGGATTCGGACTTGGCTTGGCCTATGTTAAAAAGATGGTGGAAATGTTCAAGGGAACAATCGAAGCTGAAAGTGAGCCGGGTAAAGGTTCTACTTTTATAATTAACTTGCCTTTGGCACAATAACAAAAACTTTATAAAATTAAATATTGAATAAAGAAAGATAATAAACAAGTAAGCTAATATAATAGACTATGGAAGAAAAAGTTAAAATACTATTGTGTGAGGACGATGAGAACTTGGGAATGCTCCTCAGGGAATTTCTTCAGGCCAAGGGATTCAACGCTGATTTATGTTCCGACGGTGATAAAGGATATAAAGAATTTCTAAAAGGCAAGTATGACCTTTGTGTTCTTGACGTAATGATGCCAAAAAAAGATGGATTCACACTTGCTCAAGAAATAAGGAACGTAAATAGCGAGATTCCTATTATTTTTCTGACCGCAAAAAATCTTAAGGAAGATATTCTTGAAGGGTTCAAGATCGGTGCCGACGATTATATCACAAAACCTTTCTCAATGGAGG
>JAFLTM010000017.1 GCA_022509225.1 Muribaculaceae bacterium | reverse complement strand
CGCACGTGGGGGCTGTTACGATAGTGCCACCTGAGGCGTTTTCCTCGCTTACAGACAGAGCGTAAGAGAAGACCATACCGCGGGTGCGGAGGTTATCGCGGAAACCTCCTGCCCTCATATAGTAAGAACGTGCTTTTCTTGGCAGATTGAGCGGTCCGGGGAGTCGTCCGTCAGTGACAAGACCTTTTTCGACGGCAGCTTTCATAGTTTCCCAGACATCGCGTAGGAAATCATTGATGTCTTTGCCTTCGATCTGCTCGACATACTCCCAGTAGCAACGACCGGATTTTTCGCAATACTCCATGATTTCAGAGAGAGTGTTACGGTCGTAGATGTCGGGGGAGGAGTTGTTTTGAGCCCCCTCTTCTTCAATGGCACCGCCGCCAACACTAAAGACAGTCCATTCGTTGGTTGTATTGCCTGCGGCATCAAGACTTTTGAAAGTCATACCGTTAGGATGGTAGGGGAGGAACACGTCAGGTTCCCAAATAATATTGACGGGTCGGCCGGTTTTTTCAAGCACATCGAGGATAGCGACGTCTGTCATGTGGCCTTTGCCCGTAGCGGCAAGACTACCGAAGAGAGTGACTTCGAAAGCTTCGGCATCAGGATTTTTACTGAGGAATGTCTCGGCAGCTTTTCTGGGGCCCATTGTGTGACTAGAGGAGGGACCTGTGCCGATTCTGTAGAGTTCTCTGATAGATTTCATATATAAGGCTTTTTGCAAAGGTAGGATTTTTTAGTTAATAATTTAAGTTTCGCAAGTTTATGAAAAGGGATAATATTCAACCTCTCCGAGGTTGTAAGATTATTTGGCTCTCTCTTTTATCCCCGGGCTGCGAGCCTCTCCGAGGCTTTTTGCCGCGGGGTTAATTATTTTAAGCTTCTTCGAAGCTTCTTTTTGGCAAGACTTTATAAACATACGAAACTTAAATTAATAATTAGTAATAAGGAATTTAGTAATTGGGAATTACTAATTTATGGGAATGGCGACGCAACGAGCATTGAGTTTGGCATTGGAGTAATCTCCGTCAGGGATATTGATTGTTGCGTCTGCATCAATCTCCACGGCTTTCCATTGGTTGTTTACGTCAAGACACCAGTAATAGCCTGTGGATGGCTCACCATCTGTGGGATCTGTTTCATAGAGGATGGTGGGAGTGGAATTTGTTTTAGTGCTATACCTGCCTAAAGGGAAAAATATGTTCCCGATTTTACTATTGGCTGGTGTGAGGTAAACGGCATTAATATCGTTGCCATTCTGATTGATGTTGCCGTTTTTCAGGGATTTTGCCAATTCTTCCCACTGTGAGGGGGTGGGTATTGAATAGCCGGGAGGGCAGATGTCAAGAGCAGGTTTGTAGAAAAGACCTCTTGAGTTTTCATCGCCGAAAATAGAGTTAACATTATCTCCAAACATAAAGTTTGATTTTGCTGCAACATTTCTGTCGAGCCAATGATTTTCACCCACCGGAATCACTTCGTAATAATAATATCCACCGGAGCTCGAGGACGGACTTGATGCATTTTGAGGGACAAGATCAGTGGTTATAACCGGATTGAAGAAACCGGTATGATAAAGGTCCATAACAACTTCAATCAGATTTTTACCGATCGTAATCTCAAATTTAATCTGCGAGACAATGTAATCAAACCGATTGAAAGCCTCTTTCTTCAAAGAGAGAGTAACTTTATAATAATCATGAAATTGCCATTCTAAATAAGAATCAAAGAAATCGTGGTTTGTTACAACTTTTATATCAGAAATATATTGATAGGGATATTGATCTTCAAGTTTTTCAAAGTCTATAATATATTCATATTGGCGATAGAAATTCTTTTGACCGTGAGGCATTGGGAAATGGAATCCCTTGGTCCTTACCTTATTGCCCGTCATCTCTTCAGGTTTTATCCCGTACATTTTAGGTTGGTCAGCAGTAAAAGAGGTAGAACCTTCAGAAATTCTAAGACTGCCCTCTCCTGCAACAAACTCCCAATAATTATAAATATTAACATCAATATAGTAGTCGTCAAACTTATAGATATTCAATGTTACATCGCAGAAATCTTCGGGATGTTCTACCGACTGGAGATCGGAGATGCCGGAAGAAGTAATCTTAGCCTTGACATCATAGAAAGCTCCTCGTTTCAGACCTTGCCCGTTATTAATTATCAATGGGTATGCTTTGAGTTCTGCATCGCTAAGGGCGGCATTGAAAAGAAGATAGGTTGCTTTGCCTGATTCGTAGTCATCGATTGTGGTTGTTTCCAAGTTTTCAGGAAGATACACCACTCCTTGCCAAGCACGTTGATTGTTATTGGTCCACGTTTCAACGATTGATAGATTTTCAGAAGCCTTCTTGGTATCAGAGTCATACTCGGGATATGATTCGTCTGCAGGAAAGTTGACCCGGTTTAAAGGAATTTTGCAAGTTTCATAAGTTGAAGAGTTAGCGCCAACAATAGATGAAACCATAGAAACATTGTAGGCTTGAGGGGCGAAGTCGTTGTCAGGATCGGTGACTAAATCGATAGGTGAATCAAATGTATTAGAAAAACCTGTGGCAGAATTATCAAAAAGAATAGTGTATCTTACTTTAGCACATAAAAAAGATAGATCTGCAAAAATTTCCTTGGAATCGCCTTTAGAGAAAGAAATTTCACCATCTTCCCCAATCACATCACCATTTTCAGATTCCCGGATATTTTCAGGAAGGCAAGCCATAGGGAGATTACCCGGTTCTAAAGATTTATCCTTGAAGTTCAAAGATAATGATCGGATTGCCGCTTCATCGATGTTTTTAGTTCCCTTCTTCAATTTATCTTCATCGGCAAGATAATCATTCACATTTGCAAGGATGAAAATCTTGTAATTACCCTCGGGGAGCCCATCGTCGGATATGTTGAATTCAGTATAACCGGAAGTTGAATTCTCGGAAATTTCAGAGTTTTTGTCTAAAAGGTTGTAAATAGTTGATGCAGATGAATTGTAAAGAATAAGCCATAGGTCGTTGATTTCCCGCTCATTGTCGGAAGCTTTGACCGGATCGTCGGAACGAGTAGAGAAAGAACGAGAAATATTCGGTATTTTGATAGTTATGCCCGGCTTTCTCCCTCGGATAGAGGAATCTTCCTGTGCATCCAAAATGTCGGCGCAAGAAGAGAGAAATGTGATTGCACAAAACGCGGTAAGGAGATAGAGTAAGTTGTGGTTTGAAGGGGAACTGAATCTAAAACCGGGTTTCATGGTATAAGGAATCAAAGGTTTGAGGGGACAATATCTATAAGAGAGAATCAATATAGCAATGAGTGAGTTAGATTCAAGGCATCCTTGACTTGACGTTCATCTAGGATGAACAGAAGAGTTGTGTTTGAAGTCGGGGATCCGACAGCTTTAACCGTAATTCCTTTACGTTGCAGAGAATACAAGACCCGAGACAAGAGATTGTAACGTTCTTTCATTTCATTACCAACGAGAGCGAGAGCCGAAACGTTACTTTCAGCGACAGGGTTTTCCGTAAGTCCCTGACCGATTTCCGGAGCAAATTCAGTGTTGAGCATCTTTAGAGAAAGAGCGGAGTCGGAAGCATTCACCACGAAATGAAGTTCATCATCCGAGTCAGAATTAGAAACGGGAATAATCTTATAGGCATTTTCTGAAAGGATTTTGAATGTGCGTATAAGAATAGACTCTTTAAGGAGAGGATCGAGGAATCTTATTTTTATCAACGAGAGGTCGTTGAGGGCTGTGACCCCTTTAATGGGAGGGTCGTCGGGAAAACTAACATCTGTAATCAAAGTGCCGGGAGCCTCGGGATTAAAGGTGTTGAGGATTTTAATAGGGATATTCTTATGAAAAACCGGGAAGATAGTAGGGGGATAGATTACCTTGGCGCCAAAAGAGCAAAGTTCCATGCTTTCGGAGAAAGTGAGATGAGGTGTTATACGTGCGTTCTTCACGATTCTTGGATCGGATGTCATAAAACCGTCTACATCAGTCCAAATCTCCAATGTTTCAGCACCTAATGCAGCTGCGATAAGCGCACCGGTGAAGTCACTTCCCCCGCGGCCGAGGTTTGTTATTTCTCCGGTCTTATAGTCGGAGGAAATAAAACCCGGAACTATTGCTTTTTCATTTTCTTGAAGATTATTAAATTCTTGAGCAATAAGGTGAGAAGTTATTTTTCCTTCCACCACATTTTTGCCGTACCATTTTTCGGTTTTGATAAATTTGAGAGAGTCATGCCGGATGCCATTTTTTATAATTGCAGCAACAATCCATGAAGAGCATCTTTCTCCAAAGCTTACTGTTTCATCGAGGATTTTCTCAGGGAGAGCCTTGATAAGATACAGACCTTCATAAATTCTTTGAAGTTGGGAAAAGAGAGTGCAAACCTCGGAAATAACATTGTCGCGCAAGGTGAGAGGCACCATAGTATTTATGATGTGGAGATGGCGCTGTTTCATTGATTCAAACTCCGGTTTCCAGACGGCATTACCGGCGGCGGCAAGTTTGGCAGTGGCTATCAGTTTGTCGGTCAACCCCCCAAGGGCTGAAACAACAATAACAGCATTCCCGGGAATAGTCTCGACAATTTTTTTGACTTGAGTCAGGCTTTCAACAGAACCAACCGAAGTTCCTCCAAACTTGAGAACTTTCATGACTCAATCTTTCTTATTCAATTTTTTTGTAAAGATTTTCATTGAGGCGAATTTACCATCCGGAGTGCTGAGCCATTCATCGAGGTTGCCTTTCAGTTCATAACCACGACGGCGGAAAAGTTTCTCGGCAGAGGCATGAGTATCCTCGACTTTCGCCCCCAGCTGATGTAGATGAAGATTGTTGTGTGCATAATCTTCAATAAGTTGAATTGTTTCATCAGCATACCCTTTCCCTCTGTATTCCTTACAGATATAAATGCCAATAAAAGCCCTTTGATGACGTTGAGAGACCTCATAAAGATCAACGATTCCAACAGGATTACTGTTTCCTTTCTCCGTTATGATAAGGCGCAACTGGCCTGCGGTAAAAGGGTCGGCATCGTATGTTAATGCATAGTCACGCAAGATTTTCCTTGACAAAGGTGCAATGGTATCGCTATATCTCCAGGCCTGTGCATCGTTTTCAACTTCATACATGAAATCGGCGTCTCCCGGCTCTAAGGCTCTGAGGTGAAGTCTATTGGAATGAAGCATATTTATTTAATTTAAGAATTATAGTTAACTGATATTTTGTAACTGAAGTTGTTATTGGAAAGGTATCCGGTTCTGTATAGATTTACCCAAAGTAAGCTCATCGGTGTATTCGAGTTCATTGCCGACACTCAAACCCCGCGCAAGCATAGTAATCTTAACGGGGAAGGCACTCAATTTTCTGAAAATATAAAAATTGGTTGTGTCTCCCTCAATTGTAGGGCTGAGGGCGAGAATCACTTCCTTAATTTTGTCATTTTCCACCCGTTTTACAAGGCTGTCGATCTCAATATCTGAAGGTCCTATTCCATCGAGGGGAGAAATTAATCCTCCAAGAACATGATATAGCCCTTTATGGCTACCGGTAGCTTCCACTGCAAGCACATCCTGAATGTTTTCCACAACACAGACAATCTTTCGGTCACGTCTTGGATCGGAACAGATTTGACAAGTTTCCTCCTCAGAGATATTGTGGCAGCATGAACAATAGGAAATTTTTGTTCTTAGTTCTATCAGAGCGTTTCCCAATGAAACAGCTTCCTCAGGTTCTTTCCTCAAAAGATGAAGAGCAAGCCGCAGAGCCGTTTTACGGCCAATGCCGGGCAATTTAGACAGATCGGCGACAGCTTTTTCCAGCAAAGATGAGTTCAACCGGTTTTCCATACCGCAAAGTTACAACTTTATGATTAAATTTGCAGACTAAAACAAAATAACATGATTGAATATCTGAAAGGGGAAATTACGGGCCTCAGTCCGGCAATTTGCGTGTTGGAATGTGGAGGAATCGGATATTTCGTGAATATCACCTTACTTGACTATGACGTTTTGAATTCAAGAGGAGATGAAGGGAAACAAACCCTTTATATCCATGAGTCGATAAGGGAAGATGCCCATGATCTATATGGATTCTGCACGAAGGAAGCGAGAGAACTTTTCAGATTGCTTATAGGTGTCAGCGGAGTCGGGCCCAACACGGCAAGACTGATACTCTCCTCATTGACGGTTGAACAGCTTGAAACAACCATATCCACGGGGAATGAATCGATGCTAAAATCGGTGAAAGGGATAGGAGGTAAAACAGCCCAAAGAATCATTGTGGATCTGAAAGATAAAATAAAGAAGACCGGAACGGCGTTAAATTTAAGTGCGCCGGTATCGGGTGCGGCTTTCGACGACGCTGTTTCCGCGTTAGTTATGCTGGGATTTTCAAGCCAGCAGAGTCAGAAGGCGTTAAAGAAGATATTCTCCACGGAACCGACACTGAGCGCAGAGCAAGCTATTAAGCTTGCGCTGAAGATGCTCTAAATGTCAGCCGGAAGATTCTATAGAACATATCTAAAATCCCTGCTTATTACCATCCTGACGCTGGTGTCATTCAGTTTTGTCTTGTCGGCACAATTTCAGACAGAACCAATATCGGCACCTCCGGGAGGAATGCCTCCAATTCTTCAAGAGACTGAAGATATACCAGACAGTCTTTTCTTGCCATCACGGGTTCAAACCACTCTGCCACAGGCATATTCAGATTATATCAGTGGGGAATATGCAGCAGATTTGGAGACCCCTGAAAACATCACTCTTGAACCGGTTTATGATCCGGAAAGCGGACTTTACATAATTCACGGTAAGGTCGGGGGGGTTGACATATATACCCCCTACATGATGACATCAAAGGAATATAACGATCTCGTTACAAGAAAGGAGATGTTTGATTATTTCCGGAAAAGAGATTCCGAGCCGGCGGTGATAGCAGATAAAAAGCCTTTTAAGATCACGGATATGAATTTTGCTTCGGGACCATTGGAAAGAGTTTTCGGACCCGGTGGCATACGTCTCACGACCCAAGGGTCAATTCAAATGTCGATGGGGATAAAAAGCAATAAGACAGAAAACCCGGCATTGTCATTAAAATCCAGAAGGAAGACCTATCTTAATTTTGACCAGAAAATACAGGCGACAATCGGTGCAACGGTAGGCGAGAAGTTAAAATTTGATATGACATATAATACCGATGCCACATTCGATTTTGATTCCAAAAATCTCAGACTTGACTATGAGGGTAATGAGGATGAGATAATCAAGAGCATACAGGCAGGTAACGTAAGTATGACCACGGGCTCAAGCCTGATAAGAGGTGGAACTTCGTTGTTCGGTATCAAGACAGAATTGCAATTCGGTAAACTTAAATTGACGGGTCTGATAAGCCAACAGAACAGTGAATCAAGGACTGTGAATACAACCGGAGGAGTACAGACAACTCCTTACTCTTTCAAGGCAGACAATTATGATGAAAACAGACACTATTTTTTGGCACAATATTTTTATGACAACTATGACAACTTCGCATCCCGTCTGCCCCATGTGTCGTCGGGTATCAATATTACACGAATAGAAGTATGGGTCACAAACAAGCAGGGTTATTATGATGAATCCAGGAATTTTGTAGGTTTCCAGGATATTGGTGAAAACAGCAGATTGGGAAACAATTATTGGATTCCTGACTTGACCTTGAAAAATCCTTCCAACCGATCAAACAATCTTCTTGACATCCTTAATGCCGAATATCCTGAAGCAAGGAATATAAACTCTGTAACTCAGACTCTTTCAGGATTATCGGCATACGGAATAAGGGGTGGGGTGGATTATGAAAAAGTAGAAAGTGGTCGGCTGTTAAGGTCAAGCGAATACGAATTAAACAGCACATTGGGATATATTTCCTTGAAAGGCGCATTAAACAATGATGAGGTTCTGGCAGTGGCATACGAATATACTTATAACGGGAAGGTTTATCAGGTTGGAGAATTTTCAAGTGATGTTACATCGACATCAGATTGTCTCTATCTTAAAATGCTTAAGGCCACAACAGTCTCACCCTCCCTTCCCATGTGGAAACTGATGATGAAAAATGTTTATTCGCTTGGGGCTTATCAATTGCAAAAAAATAATTTTAAACTGAACATAAAATATTTAAGCGACACAACAGGTGTTGAGATCAATTATCTGCCGATAGGGGAAATATCGAATGTGCCACTTTTACAAGTCATGAATCTTGACCGAATAGATTCCAATCAGGAACCAAATTCGGATGGTTTTTTTGATTATATAGAGGGATATACTGTTCAATCGGCCAATGGAAGAATAATATTCCCTGTAGTTGAGCCTTTCGGTTCAAATCTGGAAAGAAAAATAGGCTCCACAGAATTAGCGAAAGACTTTGTATATAAGGAATTATATGATTCCACCTTGGTTGTTGCGAGGCAATTTGCCGACAAGAATAAATTCTCGTTGGAAGGTGAGTATCAAGCATCATCCGGAGCCACAGTCAGGCTAAATGCCATGAATGTTCCAAGAGGATCCGTTGTGGTTATGGCCGGGGGCGTTGTGCTTACTGAAAACTCTGATTACACGGTTGACTATAATCTGGGAATAGTGACCATCACGAACCAAAGTATAATTGATTCCGGTGCGAATGTCAGCGTAACGTTGGAAAATCAATCGCTTTTCAATATGCAAAGGAAAACCCTTATGGGATTTGATGCTCAATATCGTTTTAATAAAGATCTTACCATAGGCGGAACATTAATGTATTTTTCAGAAAAATCTCTGACTGAAAAGGTAGCTATTGGAGAGGAGCGAATTAATAATACTATGTGGGGATTAAATATCAATTATAACAAAGAATTCCTCTGGCTTACAAATTTATTGAACAAAATTCCCACAATAAATGCAACCGCTCCGTCAGCCTTCAGACTTAATGCAGAATTTGCACAGATACTTCCTCAAAAACAAAAATCCGGCACAGCAGAGGGGTCATCCTATATTGATGATTTTGAAGGGACACAGACCGGGATAGATCTTAGGAATCCGTATTCATGGACATTGGCTTCCACTCCCTATGATCCCGGTCCGAATCCTTTATTTCCTGAAGCCGGGTTGATGGACAATATAGACTACGGAAAAAACCGTGGACTGTTAGCATGGAATTATATCGACAGATTTTGGACTCAGAAAAACTCAGACCTTATTCCCGGATATATCAGAAATGACCTTAAACAATTGTCGAACCCTTATGTGAGAGAAGTGAGGGTTGATGAGATATATCCGGGGCGCGACCTGCTTTACGGTGAATCAAACTATGTGCAGACCCTCAATCTTTCATTTTATCCAAAAGAACGAGGGCCATATAATCTTGATTCCGACAATATAGACGAGCAAGGGCATCTTTTGTATCCTGAAAAAAGGTGGGGAGGGATAATGAGAAAGATGGATAATCCAAATTTCGAACAGAATAATGTTGAATATATCCAATTTTGGTTACTGGATCCATTTCTTGATCCAGATAATCCCAATGAAGAGGGCGGAGACCTCTATATTAATCTTGGTGAAATAAGTGAAGATATCTTAAAAGATGGCCTAAAGAGTTATGAAAACGGCATTCCTATAGACGGCAATTATGATTTCATTACAACTTCCAGCTGGGGTCGTGTTTCAACACAGAATTCACTTACTTATGCTTTTGAAAACGGAGAAAACGCGAGGATACTTCAGGATGTAGGATTAGACGGATTGCCGAATGAAGAAGAATTCACTTTCGGAGCCTATGCCGAATATGTGGAAAATTTAAGAAATAAACTGAATGCAGACGTGATATCAAACATGGATAGAGATCCATTATCACCGATGAATGACCCTGCAGGAGACAATTATCATTTTTACAGAAGCAATTATTATGATGACATTCGGGCGGGTATTCTACAAAGATACAAGCATTACAATGGTGTTGAAAAGAATTCTTTGTCACCGGAAGAGAGCGACAATCCCTATTATCAATCATCAAGGAGTGTGCCGGATGTGGAGGATATAAATCAAGACAACACACTTAATGAATATGAACGATATTTCGAATATAAGATTTCATTACGACCGGAAGACATGATTGTCGGCAGCAATTACATTACCGATCGAAAAGAGTCGGTCGTGCCAACCCGGGAGGGAACTGGTATTTCGGTATGGTATCAATTCAAGATACCGATAAGGCAGCCTGACAGGGTGGTAGGCGGGATTTCCGATTTCACAACCATCAGGTTTGCCCGTATATTCATGACAGGCTTTAAAGAAGAGACACATCTCCGTTTTGCGTCTCTTGAACTTGTGAGAGGAGAATGGAGGGATTATGAATATAATCTGACAACGCGCAATGATTCACCCTCAGAAGGAAACCTTGACATGTCGATAGTGAATATAGAGGAGAACTCCGGCAGAGAACCGGTGAATTACGTATTGCCTCCCGATGTCAGCAGGCAGCAGGATCCGGGTCAGACCCAGGCCTACCAGTTAAATGAGCAATCACTACAAATGAAGGTAACCGGATTGCAAGGAAGTGACTCTCACGGTGCGTATAAAAACACACAAATGGATCTGAGAATTTATAAAAGGATTCAGATGTGGGTTCATGCTGAAGCACTAATTGACAATATATCAGATTTAAAAGACGGTGATTTATCCATATTCCTGAGGTTAGGTACGGATATAAAAAACAATTATTATGAATATGAGGTGCCGTTGGAACTTACACCTCCGGGTTATTATAATAACTATAATTATTCAGACCGCCAAAAAGTATGGCCGCGTTCCAATTATATCGATGTGCCGTTTTCGCTTTTCACTGATCTGAAAACGGAAAGGAACAAGGCAATGAGCGCCCAAATGACAGGTGCAGGCTATACCACGGTTTACACCGGAAAGGATCCGGAGAACTCTAATAATAATGTTAGAGTACTCGGTAACCCGAGTTTGAGTGATGTCAGAGTCATGGTTATAGGAATCCGGAATAACACCAATATGGTAAAAGAGGGAATTATATGGGTGAATGAGTTGAGAGTAACGGATTTCAATGAATATGGAGGCTGGGCAGCAAATGTTAATGCAAATATGACAATGAGCGACATAGCCATGCTCAATTTCAGTATGCACAAAGAGACAGCAGGTTTCGGAGGAGTTGATCAAGGATTGTCGTCACGCAGGATGGATAATCTTGACCAATACAGTTTTGCCGTGCAAGGTGATGCCGGACGACTTTTACCGTCAAAAGCCAAATTGAGCGCCCCTCTCTATTATTCACGATCTGATGAAAGAATAACACCAAGGTATAACCCCTTGGATCAAGATATTTTATTGAAAGATGCATTGGAGGTTGCCACCACCAAACAGGAAAAAGATTCTATAAAAAATTATTCCATAACGAGAAAAAGCGTAGAGAGTTTTTCTTTATCGAATTTGAGATTCAATGTGCAAAGCAAGACACCCATGCCGTGGGATCCGGGAAATTTCCAGATCTCTTTTTCTTTCAATAAACAAAAAAGCATAGATCCTGTAACAGAGTATGAAAACACTTATGACTATAGAGGCAATATCCAATATAGTTATAGTCCTGTGGTGCGTCCGTGGAAACCGTTTTCTAAAATGTCGGGAAATGGTAAAACAGTAAATTTTTTAAGGGACTGGGGTATAAACTGGATGTTTAACAACCTTCTATTCTTTACCAACATATCAAGATTTTATTACGAGGAACAAGCCCGCAGCACAACAGATAACTTTTTAGAGTTACCGGTTCAGGTAAGTAAGAATTTTTTATGGACACGCCAATTAAATCTAACATGGAACCTGACACAATCATTGAATTTTTCATTTTCAAGCAACACGGCAGCCCGTATTGAGGAAACAATAGGAGCAGTGAACAAACAACTTTTCCCGGATCAATACCGGGAATGGAAAGAAACAGTGTTAAGTTCGATAAAGGGACTTGGGACGCCATGGAATTATAATCAGGTCTTCACAGCCTCCTACAGGGCACCATTCAACCGAATCTCCTTTCTTGATTATTTGACAGCGAATGTTTCATACACATCCAATTATCAATGGGACAAAGGTGCCACTGTGGAAGACCTTTATCTTGGCAACTCCATCAGAAATCAATCTGTTTGGAATGCAGATGCAAGGTTGAATTTTGAGACTTTATATAATAAAAATAAAAGATTGCAGGAAATTAACAGAAAATTTTCCTCACAATCCCGAACCCTGTCAAATCAGGAAAGGAGACCAAGAAATATAAACGTAAAAAGGGTGGAGAGGGCAGTCAGGCTTTCTACCGACTCCACCACTATTTTTAGGCACAACCTTCACAGTGACAAGGTTAATATTGAAGCATTCAAAGAGGGAGAGCCTATAAAATTGAATACTAGAAGGGTAGATTCCAATACCATAGAGATCCTGAATAAAGAGGAGGGAAGTGTGAGTATAATAGTAAGCCAACATCCTGAAGAGGAGAAAAGATCGGGAACATTCAGTGATATTTCGGATTATCTGCTGAGATTCCTAATGATGCCAAGAAATCTTTCATTCAGGTGGAGAGGGAGCCATTCTCTTATCCTTCCACAGTTTTCGCCAAATATTGGTGACGCATTCGGTCAGACATCGTCTTTTGGAGGAGGTATGGCTCCCGGATTGAAGTTTGCCTTTGGATTTTATGATGAAAGCTATATCACAGAAGCCAAGAATAAAGGGTGGCTGCTAACCGGAGAGGATATGACCTCTCCGGCAGTGTGGAACCAAGGAAAGGAATTCAATTTTGAGCTTACGTTGGAACCGATAAGAGGACTCCGTATTATCCTTACCAGCAATCTCACCGACAACCGGACACAACAGGTGCAATTCATGTATGAAAATATGCCAACGAGCTATAGTGGTTCATATCTTCGAACTCATGTAGCCTTAAGGAGTGCCCTCAGAAGTTCGAAATCAACCGACGGTTATTATTCCGAAACTTTCAATAGATTTCTTGAATACATCCCGGTTGTTGCCAACCGTCTTGAAAATACCTACTCCGGGACAGTTTATCCGGATAAAGGTTTCATCCAGGGGCAGCCATTCGCCGGCAATGCATATAATCCTGCATTGGGCACTGTAACATCAACGAGTCCGGACGTGTTGATACCGGCCTTTATAGCAGCATACAGCGGTTACAATCCCCACAAGGTGACATTGAAACATTTTCCCGGACTCGAAGCAATGCGACCCAACTGGAGAATTACTTATGACGGACTTACACAAATAGGCAACATAAAAAAATATTTCAAGACATTTATCATCAGTCATGCCTATCAATGCACTTATTCGGTTGGTAATTATACCAGCTATCTTAGCTGGGTAGGAGTTGGAGATGAAATAGGTTTCGTAAATAACGGCGAGTCGTCGAATCCGATTCCATCATCCCAATACAATATTTCTTCGGTGGCAATAACAGAAAGGTTTGCCCCATTATTAGGAGTGAATATTACCCTTTATAACGACATATCGATAAATGCTGAATATAGGGATTCAAGGACATTAAGCCTAAATACATCAGCCGGTCAGGTTGTTGAAACGACGAGCCGTCAGTTTACGCTTGGAGGAGGATGGAAAATAGCCGAATTCAACCGATTTCTCAAGATAGGTGGAAAACAAACAGGATTCAGCAATGATTTGTCAGTTAATCTTGATTTTTCACTAAGCAATAACCAAGCTTTAATAAGAAGAATTGAAACAGCCTATACTCAAGCAACCATAGGCACCAGGACTTTGTCAATAAACTTGATGGCAAGTTATCAGCTGAGTAGAAGAATCACCTTGTCGGCTTTTTTTGATCATCAGTTGAATACACCATTGGTTTCTAACAGTTCTTTTCCAATGAGTAATTCCAACTATGGCATTGCAATCAATATGTCGTTGGCAAGATAACAGGGATATCAATACGAGTTAAGGATTTCACGATATTCTTCACTCGTTCTGAATGTTTCAAACCATTCATTAAATTTTCTGAATTCAATTGAATCTGAAGGGGAGAAAAGCCATACTTGAAATTGAGTGAAACTAACCGGATTGGAATAAGAGAGCAGTGGATAATTTTCAGAAATGTCTTTAGCAATTCTTTCATTCACAACAGCAAAAGGGATTGAGCCGGCACCCACTTTGACAGCGAGCAGCTCATCTGATAGTTCGGGTTCAACCATAAGATTGATATTACCTCCAATTTCATCTGACAAGTTCTTAAGCCGGTTCAATGCCGGAGACCCTTCAGGAACCCATACTGATTTTCCATTGAGGTCAAGGGAAGAGTTAACAGAAGTCGCGCCGGATATAGAATCTTTAAGTTGAAGAAGAACAAGACGGTCGAGGAAGATACTTTCAGATGTCAGGAACTTCTTCCTCACCTCATTATCCAAGGGGAGAGATGCCAGAATGTCGAAATTTCCTTTTTCTGTCATTTCCATGGCATAGGCAGCGTCGGAGACAGGCCAAATTTTAACAGGAAGAGCATTTTGTCTTGCATAAACATTGGCTATGTCATAATTGATGCCCCTCATGATTGTGTCTTGTAGATACATTCCGGATGGCCCGTAGAAAATTGCGATATCCAATGTGTCACCGCCGGAATTCCCTTCGGAAAATACAGAAGTCTTTATGGAACTACAATTGCGTGCAATTCCTAATATGAAAATTATTCCCACGAGAACAATAACATAGGAGGCAGCCTGAATGTATCTGTTAGATGCCTTTGACATAAACTAAAAGGAATCAGTTAGAAAAATCAATCGATAATCCCATTTCCAGTCTGCTCGGGTTCATTGGATAATGTGGCAGCACAAAGCTGTTTCTTGAAAACCATCCTTGATTGAGATGACTGTATTGCACATAGAATCTTGTCTTATACAAACGAGCGTTGACATAAACATTCATGAAGGGGTAATTGCCAATTTTGGTTATTTCCCCTTGTTGGACATGGAAACTCATCGTCGCCGGTTGATAGTCAAGGCCGTTATAGGCTGTGTAGTAGTCACAATCAACGCCAATTTGAAGTTTTAAAACCTTGAAGGCAATAAATTTTAAGAAAAGATTGCTATATATAGTGAGATCGGGTAAAGGAAGCACTGCACTGTTAGCAGATTTCTGAAATATAATTGAATTATTCCAATGCAGAATTCCGAATTTAAGTTCCTGATTTATGCCGGCAGAAAATATCTGAACATTTCCTTCAAATTGTTCCGGGAGTGAAGAGCCATTGAAAAACACATAATTCTGAATATTTTCTATTCCTGCGGTTAAAGTTGTTTTAGTCCAGGGAATCAGCAGAGATCCGTTGATTTTATATCTTCGTGTTTTGCCAAAATCATTGTCCCAGATGAAATGGTTAGAAACATATTTTTGAAGCAGATATGGTTGTGCACGGTTGCTGAATTCTCCATGTGCAGCAATCTTAACCGAGTCGCCCAACAATTTGAATCTTGTTGAGACATTACCTGCAAGTTCCAAATCACCGGCTACATCACCCACGAGACCAAATTTAACATTGGCATCGTAACGAAGGAGGTCTCCTTTATCTTTTTGCAATCTGCCCCCAACCCAAAGGAAACTTTTAGTTATTTTATCCGGAATATTGACATTGGCGGGGATAGGATCCAAGACATCTTCATATTCTGGCTCCAGAGGGGAATAGAATGTAGTCTGATTGTATTTTTGTATTTGATAAGAGACAAAAGCAGAGAGACCAAACTTCACCCATTTCCTGAAACCTTCCACCATTTCCAACCCAATGGAATTGGTCATCATGTTGATGTGGGTGTTATCGTTTGTTCCTGTTGGATCAAGGTATCGATATGCCCAGAATTCATTTCCTTCTGACATATTAGAATTAGTAAAGTTATGTCGAGAATGTTGGAGATCGAACGAATAGACTATCTTTGCGAGAGGCACATAAACGTCACGTTGGAGGGTGTCGTTGACAGTTTCTGTTCTCCAATACCCCATTTTAAAAGCATGGGTCATGAAAAGTTCGTCACCTTGAATCTTTGAATTGGCATTAGATAAGCGGGTTGGAATAGTGGTGGTATTTACGGAGGTGACACCTGCCTGCACTTCTGCAGGATCTGTTATGTAAAGGTCATTGATAATACCCCCGTTCTCTTTGTTTAGGGAATAATAATTGTTGTAGAAAGCCTGAGCTTCATATCTGTCTCCATTATAGTAAAAGGATAGGCCATAGGTGAAATCTTTCACAGCCTGGTTTGCATAGGCACCCCTTGAATGAAGATAATTGATTTTTCCTCCAATTCCGATTCTTCTGTTGACATTACCCATTAATTCAGCCTGAAGCCGGTCTTGATGTGTTTCCTTGTTGCCGGCAAAACCGTATTGCAGGATAGTGGTTGGAACGTAGATATTATAAAATTTTTGATTGCTAAAAGATGGAAGCCACGTATCTAATGCATCTTTAAAAAAGAAAGTCTGTCTTTCGGGGCGGTGAAAGAAAAGAAGATTAATCCCGGGAGCTCCAAGGTTTCCTGTTGTAGCAAAAGCATCTGTTTGAAGAGTCGGGATAGAATAACGTTGATAGTTATAGGTAAGTGTGTCGATGACCGACTCTACATGATCCCCCAATGGGAAAGTCAAAGTCCAGGCGGTCCCCTGTTTCACTGTATCCTGTTTTCCGGGCGCCTCCATCTTTTGAGAAGAAGTTTTAGGTGGAGTAATCTTTGCCCGCTGTGCAGCAGACGTCAAGGAAAACAGCAAAATAATACCTATACAAATCTTTTTCATTCAACTTCCTATCTCACCTGAGAGTAACAGAATCGCAATCAATCACAACAGGAACTATTGGATTTATCTTTGTTGTCAGACTGTTGGTCAGTGCAATGCTCACATTTAATTTGAGGTTGCGAGTCTTCATCAATAACCATGATTTTATAACCAATTTTGGCAAATGCCTCCTCAATTTTTTCAGGATTAGTTTTATCTGCATCATAAGAAATTGTAACCCTTTGTTCGGGGATGCTTGTCTCGATTTTTTTGATTCCTTTTTCAAACCTAAGATTACCCTTGATTTTGTTTTCACAATTCTGGCAAGAAAGCTGAGGGTTTGTAGTTACAACGAGTTCTTCAATATCAGCAGCATAAACGGCTAAAGAGAAGATTGCAAAAAATAATGCAAAAAAAGTTTTTTTCATAGTTTTATAATATTGTTAAAGTTTTCCAAAGTTAAATCTTACTCCGGCATACACCATAGTCCCCTCTATCGGCCCCCAGACCATTGTGGTGTCAAAATCGGGACCCCAGGGGTCTGATGACCCGATAATAGGATTCTTTTGTTTATAGTTAGTAAGGTTTTCAGCACCTACATAAACTGAGAAATGTCGGAACCATCTGGTGACCTGAAAATTCAGCATCGGATAAGTCGGAAACCTTTCCGACCAAGACCAATCGCCATTATCAAGCCGATATGGAGCAGGCATTCTTCCTCCGCCATTCAATTGCAAAGTTAAATCAAATTGCCAAATATCAAGAGGCGTTGAATAAGAGAGTGTGAATAATCCTTTATATTTTGATGTCAGAGGTTTCTGAAGGAGCTTCCCTTGATAGGTTGTTCTCACATCATTGAGCCTCCAGGCAGCTGTTGCCGTAAGGCCGAAAGAAGAAATGTAGTTAGCCTCAATCTGGAAAGTGTGAGAAAAAGATTTCCCGTCAAGGTTCCCGATTGTGATGACATGAGGAGTTTCATAATCAACAACTACCTGTCGGTTGAACAATGTATAATAGTATTCAGTGCTGAAACGAATTTGTTCAGATTTTATATACAATGAATAATCAATATTGAATCCGTAATTCCAAGAAGATTCCTGATTGAGATTTTCCACTACAAGTGCCCTGCTTGAAGCCAAAAGATAGTTATATTCAGCCCACGGAAAAACTGTTCGGTAACCCTTACCGGCAGATGCCCTGAGGTTTAAACTCTCTATCGGTGAATACTTAATGTTGAACCGTGGTGTTACAAACCATTTGAATTTAGAACTCCAATCTCCTCTTACACCTGCCATAAGCGTGAATTTTTCCGAGGGTTTCCAGGTGTATTGTCCATATCCCCCCACCACATTTTCAAGTTCTAAAAGGGGATAGGAAGCAATAGAATTATTTATTTTTTTTAACGTTTGATCAAGATAATCATAATTATAGGAAAATCCGACTGAAAGATTACTCATTTCATTGAAATCAGTTTCAAAAATTAGTTGTGTCCACGCATTCCATTCACGGATATCATAGCCTGCAACACCATACATGGTGTTAAGATTGTGTAAAGATGCAGATGCTAACAGTGCAATATTAGAATTGTGATCCTTGTCGACAATCACTGCATGCTTCATATAAGCCTCATAACGGCCGGTTTTCATGCTGATAAGATAAGGATTTTCCATAGAGATGTGAGAATGACCAAGCTGACCGGCAAGACTTTTTTCATTTATAACCCCGATACCTGCATGCATGATATAGTGGTTGGTGAAGAGATTCCACCGATTTTGAAAATTAAACTGCCGAATATCCGGCATGTCGGTAAAGCCGTCGTGATTTCCGTCATGATTGGAGAAACGATCTTCAAAATGAGCCAATAATTCAGTGTTCAGAGTGGGCGACAAATGAAAATTGGCATCCGCATTAGCCTCAAGTTTCAATTGCGAGTCAAAATATGCATTCAACACCACTCCCTCTTCATCCTGAGGTTTCAGATATTCCACATCAATCTGACCTGTTATAGACTCATAACCGTTTTTAACAGAACTGCTACCTTTGGAGACACTTATACTTTTCATCCAGGGGCCGGGAACATATCTTAGGGAGAAAGGTCTTGCCGCACCCCGAAAATTAGGGATGTTTTCTGTGAGTAGCTGAACATAATTTCCTGACAATCCGAGGAGTTTGATTTGTTTGGAACCGGTTGCCGCATCGTTATAGCTAACGTCGACAGATGGATTGGTTGTGAAGCTTTCTCCTAAATTACAACAAGCTGCCTTGAAGAGTTCGTTACGGTCTATTTTAAAGGAATTTTCCGGTCCGGAGAGTTTTAAATTACCGGGTTTCTTTTTCACTACTTCAAAATCTTCAAGCAGAGTCCATTCAACGGAATCATTACCCGATTGAGCAAAACCGGAGAAAAATGATAAAACACATAACCATGAGTAGAAAAGTCGTTTCATTCTTCTTTCGTAATTGCAAAATTAGCGAATTATTTTAAAAGGCTATTATCTAATTGTATTAAAATTCAGATGATAGGATGTATGGGAAATTTGATTACGAAATTGGGAAACAACTCTGTCCGATTTCTCTTTTAATGCAACTTGTTTTAAATAGGGGAAAACTTTAAATTTGCAATATATAACATGGATAATCTTATCAAATATCCCAAGGGAAAAGGTCTATATGGCATATTCAACGACAGTTTTCCGCCGATTATAGACGGAGTGACGCTGACGGTTGAAAATTATGCATATTGGCTTGAAAAGAATGGTAAAACTCCCTGCATAGTAACACCCTGGAATCCTGAAAAAATAATTACGCCGTATGAAGTGATTAGGTATGTGTCGCTACCTATTCAAAACCGCCATCCCTACAGATATGGATATCCTAAACTGGATCCATTTATCTGGAGAAAATTAAAGAGAACAGATTTCCGGATACTGCATGCCCATTGCCCATTTTCTTCAGGCAGATTGGCAGTTTATGTCAAGAAACGGAGAAATATCCCATTGATAGGGACCTTTCATTCAAAATATAAGGCAGATTTAAAACATTCCTTTAAGCTGATGCCTTTTTGTGTTCCCATCATCATGAAAAGGATATTGAATTTTTTCAATGCATGCGACGAAGTATGGATACCCCAGGCACAAGTTGAGGAAACAGTGAGAAGGTATGGATACAAAGGTAAACTCACCGTTATGGAAAACGGGAATGATTTTGCATCGTTGATTCAAGGAGATGTGAGGGAATATAAATCTGAGGCAAAAAAGAGATTGGGATGGTCGGAAAACGATTTCAATATGTTATTTGTCGGACAGCATATATGGGAGAAAGGCCTTGACGTGATAATCACAACATTGGATAGATTAAAAGATAACCCAAATATCAGAATCAATTTCATTGGTGACGGCTATGCAACATCAGGTTTGGCAAAATCTGTCAAAGAAAAAGGATTAGGAGATAAAGTAACCTTCAACGGGCTGATAACCGATAGAGGTGTTTTAAGCGATTATTTTGCAGCCAGCGACCTCTTTTTCTTTCCTTCCCTATATGACAATGCACCTCTTGTTGTTAGAGAGGCAGCTGCCATGGGTACACCTTCAATATTATTGTCGGGATCAACAGCCTCTGAGGTAATAAACGACGGAAAAAACGGATATCTTGTAAATAAGAATCCGGATGAGATTGCCGCATTAATAAAGTTTCTTTCGCGAGAAAGGAAACAATTGATAGAAACAGGAATAAATGCACGAAACTCACTTGTGAGAAGTTGGGAAGATGTTGTATCGGAGGTAATTGACAGGTATGAAACAGCCATAAAGAAAAATGGTGGAAAATAAGTTAAAATCCGATATAGATCAAATTAATGCCCATAAGGCAGATTCAGAAGAAAAATACGAAAAGAAATATTTTTCCATTTGGAAAGTTGTTCTGCCGATATTAATCGGCTTGGGGGTTGTGGTGCTAATGTTCTTGCATGAATCAAAAAGAGACAATATAAGCCAGGTGTGGCATGACATCCATTTCACATGGCGAACATGGCTCTGTATAGGTCTTGGATTTATGTTCATGTGGGGCCGTGATTTCGGATTGACTTGGAGGTTCAGAGCCTTGACCAATCGAGAGCTATCATGGTTCAAGGCTTATAAGGTTGATTTTCTATGTGAGTTCACTTCCTGTGTGACGCCATCTGCCGTTGGAGGCAGTTCTCTGGGTATGGTATTCCTAAATTCACAAGGGATTGAAATCGGGAGAGCCACAACCTTAATGATTACCACCCTTTTCCTTGATGAATTATTCTTTGTAATATTCTGTCCGATAGTGGTTTTAGTCACTCCTGCAAAAGAGATATTTGCATCAGATGCAGGTGCATTTTCACATGGCATAAAATACACTTTTTGGATAGTTTATAGCATTATAGCCGCTTGGACCTTTCTGCTATTTTGCGGAATCATCTGGAAACCGGAATGGATAAGAAGTCTATTGACCAAGGTGTCCCGATGGAGATGGCTGAAGAAATGGGAGAAGAACATTTCGGAGTTGGGGGAGAATATGGTTGCAACTTCACGGGAACTTAAGAAAAAACCATTCCGATTCTGGCTTGAAGTTTTTGGCGGAACTGCTGTGTCATGGACTTCACGATATTTGGTTGTGAACGCTCTTTTTCTCGGATTCTTACCTGTGGATGACAGATACCAATGGGTGATTCTGGCACGTCAATTCGTTATATGGGTGGTTCTAATGATTAGCCCTACCCCGGGAGGGTCGGGATTCAGCGAATGGATATTTTCTAATTATTACGGTGACTTAGTCCCCGGAATTGGGATGGCTCTTATAATGGCAGTTTTTTGGAGAATTATTTCTTATTATGTTTATCTATGCATCGGAGCAGCCATAGTTCCGGGATGGTTACGCCAGACCTATTCACGCTTACATAAAGGCAACGCGAATGTGAATCACGAAACAGAGGGTAAATCTTTGTAATTTTGCTTTGTATTAGTTATTTTTGCAAGAGAATAAAATCCACTAAATCATATATAAATTCATGAAAAAGAGTGCGCTACAAAGGGTAAGATCGGAATATCAGCCCAAATTGCCCAAAGCATTGCAAGGGACGGTTAAAATAAAGATAGGACCGGCTACAGAATCCGTAGCCGATCAGGAAGAAATCAAGAAATTGTTTCCACACACCTACGGTTTACCTATTGTGGAATTTGAGGTAAGTAAGGAACCTGAAACTGTGGAAGCACCATTTAATGTAGGAGTGATATTGTCAGGAGGACAGGCTCCCGGAGGACATAATGTTATAAGCGGGCTGTTCGACGGTTTGAAACGTCTCAATAAAGAGAATCGTCTATATGGTTTCCTGATGGGGCCATCGGGATTCATCAATCATGAATACATGGAGTTGACAGCTGACTATATAAAGGATTATAGAAATACAGGAGGATTTGATATTATCGGGTCAGGGCGAACAAAACTTGAGACTCCGGAACAGTTCGAATCCGGATTAAAGATTCTCAAAGAACTTAATATTAAGGCTTTGGTTATAATCGGCGGAGATGATTCCAATACGAATGCAGCTGTTTTGGCAGAATATTATAAAAATATCGGGGCCGGCGTTCAGGTAATCGGGGTGCCCAAGACGATTGACGGTGATTTAAAGAATCAATGGATAGAAACCTCTTTCGGATTCGATACAGCCTGCAAGGTATATAGCGAGGTTATAGGTAATATTCAGCGAGACTGTAATTCTGCGAAGAAATACTATCATTTTGTCAAATTGATGGGACGCAGCGCATCCCACATTGCCCTTGAATGTGCACTAGAGACTCAGCCCAACGTTTGTTTGATTTCTGAAGAGGTCCTTGCCAAAAAGATGACTCTCGATGAAATTGTGAACTATCTCTGTTTCGTTATCTCAGAACGTGCTAAGAAAGGTTGGAATTTCGGAACAGTTCTTATTCCGGAAGGCCTTGTAGAATTCATCCCTTCGATGAAGGATCTGATATCTGAATTAAATGACGTTTTGGCAGTTAAAGCTGAAGAACTGGAAGGTTTGCAGCCACATGAAAAATTAGATAAGATCGAGAAGATGCTGACACCTTCAAATGCTGCGCTTTATAAATCATTGCCGCGTCACATAGCACGTCAGTTGAGTCTTGACCGTGACAGTCATGGAAATGTCCAGGTTTCACTCATAGAAACAGAAAGTCTGTTGAGCGAGATGGTTTCAAAACGTCTTTCAGAAATGAAAGATGCAGGCGAGTATTCAGGTAAATTCAGTGCCCAGCATCATTTCTTTGGATATGAGGGACGATGTGCAGATCCTACAAACTTCGATGCCGACTATACATACGCATTGGGAATGAATGCCGCCATGCTTATAAATTCGGGATTGACCGGCTATATGAGTTCAGTAAGGAATCTGACAGAGAAGAGTGAAGACTGGATAGCCGGAGGAATTCCAATCACCATGATGATGAATATGGAGAAACGTCACGGCCACATGAAACCAGTTATTCAGAAAGCTCTTGTTAACCTTGATGGAAGACCATATCAAAAATTCGCATCTCAGAGAGATACATGGGCGATGGAGACATGTTACCTCTATCCGGGTCCCATTCAATATTTCGGACCGGCAGAGGTTTGCGACAGGCCTTCAATGACTCTACTTCTTGAACATGATAAGGATGCTTAAGTAAATTCTTATAAATAAAAATAAAAGGTCGGACTAACTATCCGGCCTTTAATTTTGTTATAAAAACAAAACCAGAATTAAATTTTTAAATTGATAATTATGAAAAAAGGATTTTTATTGGGAGTTGTTGTCATGGCAGGAGGTTTTTTATCTTGTCAGGGACATTCAAAAGGGGAGACCCAAGTAGAAAGCAAAGAATATACCGAGATGACACCCAATGTAGTTGAAGAAGTGCCGGTTTATAAGGTAGAAAACGGAAGAATAATACCAACAAACGGACGACCGACAATTGTTGATTTTTCAGCCACCTGGTGTCCTCCATGCAAGCAATTGAAACCTATCTTCGAGAAACTTGCAGATGAATTCCATGGCAGAATCAATTTCATAACAATCGATGTTGATGAGAATCCTGAATTATCAGTAAGCTATGGTGTGCAAAGCATACCGATGATGGTTTTTCTTGATAAGGAGGGACAAATTCAAGATACGCTGATTGGATTACAGAGCCGCGAAAAGATTCTTGAAACAATAAACAATTATTACGGTTTTTAATCATCTGACAGATTAGAGAAGAGGGAGCCCCATAAGGCTCCCTCTTCTCATGAAAGTATAGTTAGAAATGTTTATTATTCTTCAGCAAGTATATAAAGTGTAGGCAAGAGGTCGCTGGCACCTTGGCTTGCATAAGCTGCAAAGTTAGAGTAGGAGGGAGAATAATAGATATTTCTGATATTTCCTTCACCCCTGTCGTTGGTGATGGTCCATGTGCCGTCGGCATTCATGGTTGCGCTGAACAGGTAGCCGGCCACAACAGAACCGTCAGCTTCGAGAGCAGGAGATTCAGCCCTGAGATTGAAGCTTGAATAAGAACCCTGGAGATAGAGATAGCGTTCGTTGGAATCTCTTATCAGGAACTTACCTTCCGGCACGGTGTATGTCTGCCCGTTCACCTCATAAGTTGACGCAAATGTGAAACCGTTCACTTCATTTTGCATAACGATCTGATTGCTTGCGATGCTGACAGGTGTGGTGAGAAGATATCCATAGGAATTTGTAGCGCTCACCGGAGTTGCACAAACAGCACCTGAAACGATAAGGTAAGTGCGGTCTCTTTGTATTTCCTGTTCTTCAAACAAGTCGAAGATAGCTTTGCCCAAATATTTGGTAAACGTCCAAGTGCCGTTGTTCTTGGTGAATGCACCCGTCACCTCTTCGAGTGCGTTATTATTCATTGTCCAAGAACTACCATCGAATACGAAAAGATCACAGCTGCAAGAATTTGTCTTTATATTATAGGCCACATATATTTCATCACCGGCCATAGCGTAAGGAAGAGCGGTTTTGAGATATAAAGGAATATAAAGTTCAGGATCTGTCAAACTGTTATTGCTGAAGCCCATTTCCGTATAATCGGAAGGATTAACAGAAATCACACCTTCAGCCTCCGACCAAGCCGACCCATTATAATAATATACAGTGTTTTTGCCTTGATAAACCGGGGTATATAAAGGAATCTCAGCCACCTCGGCATCATCGTCATCAGCAGGAGCGAAAAGAGTCGGGAAATTGTCGTTGTCGTCACCTTTATAGTTATAGGAGCCCCAGGTTGAATAGCTTCCAAAGGGAGTTTGAATCCATTTGCTCACACCTTTGTTCATGATCTGCCAAGTATTGTCGTTCTTCGCAGTGACAATCCATGTGTAATTGTCGATTGTAGTGCCGGAAGCATCTTTGCCGGCAGAAACATTGAAACTATTGTAGGTTCCTGACTGGTAATAGTATTTTTCAGTTGCGGGATCCTGGATGAAAAATTCCCCTGCAGTTCCTGTAGATTCAAAAATGAATAGTTGTGTCGATGGATCCACGCCGGAAACTTCTTCACCGGAGAATGTGACTTCAAAAGAAGGCAGATAACCGTAATTACTTGTTAAATTAGCTGCCACCACACCCTTTTCAGGACCGGCAAGATAATAAGAACCGCTTGTTAGGTCTCCCGTTACGAGAGCTCCTGTAGGTATTGGTGCATCCGGATAACCAAACATAGGATTTTCGTTGGCTACATTATAAGACACAACAGCATACTGACCCTCTTCAGCATCAGGGAAATGGCTCTTGAGAATTGATGGCAAATTTGAAGATGCAGGATTTTCAGGAGCAAATGAGCTGATAAAGGCAGTTTCACTATCCCATACTGTCTGATAATCGGAATTGGAGAGTGTATAGGTTTGGGCAGAAGCTATCTGTCCGATTTCCTCCGGTGTTGCTGAAGCCTCCAAAAAGGTTATCTCAGCAACGGAACCGTTACTATAAATAAAATAGTCGGATGATGTAGGATTCAACAGATAGGGGATAGCCACAGCAGCGGGATATACACTTGATTTGTCGAAGTAATGGTTTGACTGGATAGCACTGGCAGCAGCTTTTTCGGCATCGGTTGTTGCCACAGCAGCCAAGGTTTTCCCAATTGTTTCGTAGTCTGTTGCAGTGAGTGTGTAGGTAGTGGTTATCTTTTCATTATAAGTGTAACCACCCTCAAAGCCGTCAAGGTGGTCATTCCAGGCGTTTTCACTGCACCCGGTCACCATTGCGCCGGCAATAATCACCGATGAAAATAATATATGTTTTTTCATTTTATTCATAGATTAGTGAGAAGCTTAGAAATTCACTTTAAGACGTAAGGAGAAAGTTCTGCCGAAAGAATAGAACACCTTGTAGGCATTTTGCCAAGTTCCCGGAGTGCTGTAATCTGTAGTGGCATCTTTCACATAGTTATAGTTGAACAGGTTATAAATGTTGCCATAGAGAGTGGCATTTAGTCCACCGATTTTGAAGTTATAGCTTACATTAATGTCGAATTCATTACCCCATGGAATTTCCCAAGGTTTTTCAACTGTAAGGGTTGTGCCGGCAGTAAGTGCGCTTCCGCTAACTGCATAGTCGGAAAAGTTGCGGGCGCTGACGATCCAGTCACCACCTATCCTGAATCCTTTGAAAGGACGGAATTGTACTCCGAGAGCACCTGTGGTTTGTGCGGAACCACCAATCTTGATGCCTTTCTGGTTAACTTTAGACCATGCATGGTCGGGAGCTTTAATTCCTGAGGCAACTTCACCTGTTGTGGGGTTAGATAGAGGTTGTCCTTGGCTATTGTAGTAATAGCCCATTGGATTGTTGTCCCATTGCCAGTCGCCCCAAGCGAACATTCCGTTAACTTCGAACCATGTAGTCGGCACATAAGTGAAATTCATTTCCATACCCATGTGACGTGCCTGAACATTTTCAAGATTCAATGAATAACGCTCGCCATAGTTAGGACTGCTTTGATCTGTTACAGTACCGGATCTGACAGTTTCATTGTCAGTCTTATCCATCCATTTAGTATAATATCCGTTGATAATCAAAGTGAATTTAGGAGAATGGTAGCCATATCCGAACTCAAAAGATCCGATTTTTTCATTCCTCATATCAGGATTTATATCGTTGCTTGTGGCAGATGAGAGGAAAACGCCATAGGAGAAGAATGGAGCTTTTGAAATGAATCCACCGTTTACAAACAAATTATTGTGGACATCTATATTCCAGTTCACACCACCTTTGATAGTCCCACCCAAAGTGGTTCTTTTTTCTGACCAAGCATGTTCCGCATCATAATAGAACATATCTTTTCTTTGTTGAGTAGTGAGATTCAAAGAACCGGCAAGAATCGTTGTAATTTTTCCGTCAAGGAACTTAGACTCGCCCTGACCGTAGATGCCTTCTTGATTTACATAACCGTTGTAGTTACGATAGACAATATCACCCACAGTCAGTTTCTGATAAACCCATGCAGGATCGGCAGCAGCTTTATTGTTGGCTACATTCACGCCGCTTCTGCTTGAGTCATCAATGAAATACTCTCCGCTATAAAGATCGGTTAGCTTGTTGTTGTGGTGACCGATATAATAACGAATGTCGATACCACCTGTGAACGTGAATTTATTAGGAATAAACTCATTTTTATATGTAGATATCAAACCATACCATTCATGGTTATTGTTGCTTGCCGACATAGCCATATTTGAACCTGTGGTTGAAGCGGCATTCATATCCTGGATTGCGCCATAGTCGAATGTTCCGTCAGGACGGCGCACAGTGAGGCCGTTGCTTACCCAGTTAAGGGTTCCGTTTGTGGCTCCATACCATGCATTTCTCCATGCTGAAGTGCGTCCTTGACCTGAAAGGCCGCCACCACTTGCAAGCGACACATATAAGGCAGAAGATAACGATGAATATTCGTTGATTTGCCAAATATGATTCAGAGAAATTACAGGTTTGTGATAGAAATTTCGGTTTGATGTGCGGGTCTGACCTTCATTGTCAAAACCATAGGAAGGATTGTATTTATAAGGGCTCTCACCGTTCATATATTGTTTCACTTCCTGCCATCCCTCAATTGTGAGACCATTTCCGGTGTTACGTTGATTATGCCACTGTGGAGCACCGAAAACGTTTAATGACAGTTGGTTGCTGTCGCCTATTTTCTTAGAAACATTAACGAAATAGTTCCAGGCTTCGTAATTAGTTCCCTGAACGTATCCGTTAGCCCATTTGCGGCTTCCAAGGACAGTAAGAGACCACCCATTATCCATCAAACCTGTGGAAAGAGTGATTCCCACATCATTAAGTCCGTCATTACCTGTTCCATACCATACCGAGCCACCCTTATGTGAGTCGAGACCTTTTGTTGTGATGGCAATAGTTCCACCGATAGATGGAGAAGATATGATTGCAGCTCCAAGACCCCTCTGAGTCTGCATGTTAGAAGTAACGTTGGCAAGTCCTGCGAAGTTAGACCAATAGATACCTCCCCATTCCATATCGTTCATGGGGATACCATTGATCAAAACAGCCACGTTAGGAGCTTTAAATCCACGCATGTTAATTTTGGCATCACCATAACCTCCTCCTTCCGGAGTGGCCCAAACACCCGGGGTGTTTTTCAAGACTTCAGGAAACTCCTTGTTACCAAGTTTGGCCTCGATTTCACCTGCTGTTATTTCCGAGATAGCCACGGGAGTCTCACGGGTTTTAGCAACAGAGGAAGTGACAACCACGTCTTGCAGCATTTGAGAGTCGGGTTGAAGTTTAATCTCACCCATTTCGGGTTCCGCTTTCAAAGTCACAGTCTTGTAGCCGATATAGCTGATCTGAATTTCCTTAGTGTCAGCAGGAACTTTCAGTTCAAATTTTCCGTCAATATCAGTAGCAATAGCAGTGGTTGTGCCTTTAGCCTGAACTGTGGCCCCTACAACGGGTTCTCCCAGTTCATCGATCACAATTCCCCGGCATGTCTTAGTGCTTTGGGCAAATCCCAGTCCCACCATAAAGACCAATGCTAAGGATAAGAGAATCAGTCTCTTCATAAGTTGGATTTTTTGAATATGTATGTATTTGGAAATGTTATTTA
>JAFLTM010000016.1 GCA_022509225.1 Muribaculaceae bacterium | reverse complement strand
TTTGGAAAACGCTCCGCGTTTTCGGTGTCGGGACGACACTTAATCCTTTTGTTTTTCCAACCATTTTGGTATTTTTGACAGATGAAATCATTATCTTTCCAGGCGCTTTTATAGAATGCTTCATGATGAAGAATATTGAAATTCTTTGTTTTTTGACCCTCACGTTTATGCCGGCTGAGGCGCAGAAAGTTTATGATACCCACAATGAGTCAAGAGCTGATGTCAAGGTGTTTGTGGTTGACAAGGACTATCGCGCCGACCTTGTGGTCTTCACCACCAACACAGATTCAAGGGCTAAAGACAACCGCGGTATATGGTTTATTGAACACACCGAATCAAGGGCAGACAAGAAGATCTGCTTTGTTAATGCTGCATCACGTGCCGACCTGAAAGTTTATTTTACAAATACCGAAAGTCGAGCCGGATGGAGAAACCCCGAAAAGAAAGCACTAATGGAAAAGTAGCCCGAAGCCCTAACAATCAAACGAAAGCGAAAAAAAGGGCGTAGGCAATAAAACCGATAAAGAAAGTTATCCCCGTCCACATCTTGGCCTGTCGTGAATAATCATGAGCAAGTTCGTGGTTTCCTTCCTTCCATACTCTTATCGTTCGGTAAGCATAGACCAGGGCGACTATGCCAGTCGGGAAAAAACAAAGGATTGTAACAAGCCATGCATACCCTATCATTGAGACCGGAGGCTCGCTCTTGTTTTCTTTGGAAGAAATTTCATCAATCGTCGGCAGAGTCTCACCGGATTCCTGCAAATATCGGTCGAAACGGGTGGGAGTCGGTCCCGACTTCTGATCGGGCATCACCTTGTAAGGATTTGCAGAAACGTTAATTTCCGGAACCTTTGGAGTCGGATGCATCAGGTCGTATAGCCTGTTCCTATAAAGACGACAAACGTCAGGGTCTTCTTCAGCTTTCACCCAATTGTCAAGACCTTTGTGCCATATATAGGTTGAAGGGCGCACTCCGGCTTCAGGTAGTTCCTCCAATTCAAAAGGACCTCTCCGTTCCCCCTCTATCATTGCATAATATTTCATATCACAGATACGAAAGATTCATTAAAGAATTTGTAAATCCTTTTAAAAACAGGAGGCACAATATTCCCAACCCGGCAAACACATACCCTATGATAGTCATGATTTTAGCATTGTTGTCAGCCTGTCTTGCCTCGCCATGTCGATGCATTGCATAAAGAGAATTGGCTTTGTTCGCCTGGACTATTCCTATGATTCCAAAAATAGCGCCGATACACGAGAAGAAGAATCCAACCACAGTAGCTCCGATTGCCCATGGCAACCAATTAGTACGCATCGGGGTGTAATTACCATGGTCATAGAATTGCCTGCCCTCATTGTAGTAATAACGGGTCTCATTACTGCCGTTACTATACCCGGTATTGCGGTTATTGTAATTGTGATGTGGATTATATTGGGGATTGTTAGCAAAATCGGTTCTTTCCGGTTTCTGGTCTGCATTATATGGAGGTGTGCCTGTCACGGTTTCACCGAATCCTCGATTAGAGCCTTTATTTATAGGAGGCATCCTGAAATATGGCGCGAATTCGGGAAGCTGCGCTGCGGGAAACCAGTTGTCCATGCCCCCTCTCCACACCGGTGTGTCTCCGTCAAGACCCTCCTCAAAGAGTTCCGAAATAGTTCTCGGGCCCACTTGCCGCTCACCGTTGATCATGGCAAACCAGAAACGCTCTTCCGCACTGTTTTCTTTGGGGAATTCAATAACATCGGCAAGTTCTTGGAACTCAGACAAAGGTCGCCAATTTTCCATACCCGGTTTCCACACCAAAGTCTCAGGAGATAAATCACCCCTATGCTTTAATTGTTCGAGCGAGAAGGGACCTTCCGGCTGTCCGTTAACCGCTATATAATATTGTTCCACTTTTCTTACTTTTTGTGATTTTCTTATTCTTCTGCTACAAAATTAGCAAAAACATTTTACTAAAATTGTCCATAAACAGTTTTTGGATTATTTTTGCAATTAAAGCTATCCTCTCTCTTTGCATTAAACCACATTGACATGTTAACTCTACAAACAATAAAAGCTGATCCTGAATTTGTGATCAAACGACTTGCTGTGAAAGGATTCGACGGCAAACAGATAATAAACGAAATCCTTGATATCGACTCAAAACGCCGGCGCCTGCAGCAGAGATGCGATTCAGATGCCTCCGAACTGAAAAAACTTGCAGCCTCTATCGGATCCCTGATGAAGCAGGGAAAAAAGGAAGAGGCCGAAGAAGCCAAAAACAAAGTGGCTGAAATCAAGGAAAACACAAGGCAGCTCCAGCAAGAACTTGAAGCAAGCGAGGTTGCAATGAGGGATCTTCTTCTCACGGTGCCAAATCTGCCCAATGCCGATGTGCCCGAAGGGAAAACTGCAGAAGACAATGTGGTGGTGAAAACAGGCGGCACTATGCCAGACCTGGAAGAAGACGCACTTTCCCACTGGGATCTTGCCAAGAAATATAACCTTATAGACTTTGAATTGGGTGTGAAAGTAACCGGAGCGGGTTTTCCATTTTATATCGGGAAAGGTGCAAGACTTCAACGGGCATTGATACAATTCTTTCTCGACAGTGCTTCGGGAGCCGGCTACACCGAAGTTGAACCTCCCTTTGTCGTGAACTCTGCATCCGGTTATGGCACCGGACAGCTTCCCGACAAAGAGGGTCAGATGTATCATGTCACAACCGATGACCTTTATCTTATCCCTACCGCTGAGGTGCCGGTGACAAATATCTATCGCGACGTTATCATTACGGTGGATGAGCTGCCGAAAAAAAACTGCGCCTATTCACCATGCTGGCGACGTGAGGCAGGAAGCTATGGCAAAGATGTCAGGGGACTTAACAGGCTTCATCAATTCGACAAAGTGGAGATTGTAAGGATCGAGAAACCTGAAGATTCTTATAGCGCCCTCGAAGAGATGAAGAGCCACGTCGAAAACCTTTTGAATTCACTGGGGCTCCCCTGGCGTATTCTAAGACTCTGTGGAGGCGACATGTCTTTTACCTCAGCGATAACCTACGACTTTGAAGTGTGGAGCGCCGCTCAAAAAAGATGGCTTGAGGTATCATCGGTTTCCAATTTCGAGACCTATCAGGCTAATCGTTTGAAGTGCCGTTATCGTGACACAGACAAAAAAATCAAACTTTGTCACACCCTTAACGGTTCGGCACTCGCTTTACCCAGAATCGTTGCTTCACTTCTTGAAAACAACCAGACCGAACACGGAATAAAAGTGCCTGAATGCCTTTGGAAGTACACCGGTTTCGATGTTATTGACTAACCGATGGAGAAGAAAAAAAAAGGAGCCTATATAAGTAAGGAAGAAAAGTATATTCCCATTGATGACCCTTCCGGCAAATGGTCGGAACTCTATCTTTTGCCTGAATGGGAAGAAGACATTTATAATGTCTATACCGTCAAGAAACATGGCAAATGGGTGATGCTTAAGGCGCTTAAACCTCAATATGCCGACATTCCAGAATACCGGGAAAAACTTCAAAAGGAATTTGACATCAGATATAATCTGTGTCATCCCAACATTGTGATGGTCAACGACCTGGATATTGTGCCCGGTGTCGGAATGGCAATTATCACCGACGATGTCTATGGCTATTCACTTCGAAGATTGATAGATGAGAGAAGGCTTACCCCACAGATAGTCCACCGGCTGGAAACCCAGCTTCTTGATGCAATGGAATATATTCAAGAAAACCATATCAGCCATGTGCCGATAACACCTGAAACAATTATTTTCACTGAATATAACGAAAATTTAAAACTCACAAACGTCGGCTATGACCAAAAGGATGAATTGTCGGAACAAGATACCCGTAAAGATATCGCCTCCTACGGTGAAATATTGAACGAGGTTCTCGACAACCTTCCCTCTAATTTGCCCAAACTGCGTCGTATTGCAAAAAAATGCTCCGATGGAGAAAACCATTACCGGACAGTGGCTGACCTTCAGCTTGATATGGAACGTAGAAGTTCAAGTCAACTCTACATCATTTTATGCTGCTTCATTGTGATAATGGCATTTATTCTAATCTGGCTCACACTCTGATTTTACTCACCTGAACATATCTCTCTACCCAGATGCTTGAAATAAGAAAAATAGAACCAACAAAAAGAAATCTTAAAAAATTCACACAATTCCAGACAAATCTCTATAAAGGGAACCCTTATTTTGTGCCTGCACTCTTGTCGGACGATGTCGCGACTTTGCACCCGGGAACTAATCCGGCATTCGATTTCTGCGACGCCGTTTATTTCATGGCTTTTCGCGATGGCAAACCGGTGGGAAGAATAGCCGGAATTATCAACCGTCAGGTTAACGAAACCCATGACAAGGCAAATGCACGTTTCGGATTCATAGACTTCATCGACGATGAAGAAGTGTCGGAAAGGCTTATCAAGGCTGTTGAAGACTGGGCAAAGGAGAAAGGAATGAAGAAGATCATAGGTCCGATGGGATTCACCGATATGGATCATGAAGGGATGCTGATTGAGGGGTTTGAAGAATTGGGCACCATGGCAACCATTTACAATTACCCTTACTATCAACGACATCTGGAGAGATTGGGCTACACCAAGGAGGCAGATTGGGTGGAGTTCCTGATGGAAGTGCCAAAAGAGATACCTGAAAAATACAACCGCATCGCCGACATTGTAAAAAAGAAATACGGGCTTAAAGTGGCAAAATATAAAAACCGTAAAAAAGCAAAGGCAGAAATAGGTTATCCCTTATTCCATCTTATCAATGAAGCTTACGACGGTTTATATGAATATTCGCGCTTGACTGAAAAACAGATAGAATATTATATCGAGATATATTTAGGTCTGTTGAATCTCGACCTGCTCACTGCCATAGTCGACAAAGACAATAAACTTGTAGGCATCGGCATATCCATACCCTCCATGAGCCGGGCTTTGCAGAAAAGCAAGGGGAAATATTTTCCTTTAGGTTGGTGGCATCTCTTAAAGGGGCTGAAAGGCAAGAATGACAGGGTCGATCTCCTTTTAGTAGCGGTCAAGCCTGAATACCAGAACAAGGGGGTAAACGCGCTGCTCTTCCAAGACCTTATTCCATACTATATCAAATACGGTTATAAATATGCGGAGTCCAACCTAGAACTTGAAACCAATAATAAAGTGCAGGGACAATGGGATTACTTCAACAATCGGCAACACCGCCGCCGCAGGGCTTTTTATAAAAACCTCTGAGACTTTTCACAACATCTTTTAATGGAAGTTGAGAGAATAAACCCATACCGGAACGGCGGAGATAAAACCGAACAGGTGGAGCGCATGTTCGATTCAATCGCTCCGGCCTATGATTTCATGAACTCCGCGATGAGTTTCGGGCAAAACCACAAGTGGAGAAACATAGCTTTGAAAGATGCGATCGCATCACTTAAATCTGACACCGACATCAGCATCTTGGATGTGGCCACAGGCACAGGCGATGTCGCCTTCAGGCTTAACCGGCTCATGCCGCGTGCACTTATAACCGGAATAGACCTTTCTGAGGGAATGCTGGGGGTAGCTCGCGAAAAACTTGCTAAACTTCCAACCGGACGTCAGGAGAAACTGGCATTCGGAAAAGCCGATTCCCTCTCTCTTCCCTACCATGATTCCACATTCGACATGATAACCGTTGCCTACGGAGTTCGCAATTTCAGCAATCTTTCGAAAGGTCTGAAAGAGATGAAACGGGTTCTCAAACATGATGGAATTGTGTGTATCATAGAACTTTCATGTCCCACAGGCAAGATCATCTCTTCTCTTTATAAATTTTATTCAGGCATATTGATTCCTTGGGCCGGAAAGCTCGTCAGTGGTGACCACAGAGCGTATAAATATCTACCGGAAAGCATCGAGGCTTGTCCGCAACGAGACGAGATGTCTTCTCTTCTTTATGAAGCCGGGTTCTCATCCGTGAGATGGAAAAGTCTTTCTTTCGGGGCGGTAACTTATTATATCGCATCATGACCCGTAAGGATTTTGAAATAATGGCTCCTGTCGGCAGCCGTGAATCTCTTGCCGCAGCAATCAAAGCCGGAGCCGATGCCGTCTATTTCGGGATTGAGGGGTTGAACATGCGAAGCCGATCAAGTTCAAACTTCTCTATTGAGGATCTCCGCAAGATTGTGGCTGAATGTAGATCAAACAACATAAAGACATATCTCACAGTCAACACGATAATCTATGACAACGACATCTCCTATATGCATTCCATAATAGATGCGGCAAAGGAGTCGGGGGTGACAGCAATAATTGCGTCAGACATAGCCGCAATTTTATACGCAAGATCAATAGGCCAGGAAGTGCATATTTCCACCCAAGTGAATGTTTCGAATATCGAGGCTGTCAGATTCTATTCACAATATGCCGACGTCATGGTTCTGGCACGGGAGCTTGATCTGATTCGTGTAAAGGCTATTTATGACACAATCGAGAGCGAAAACATAACCGGACCGGGAGGAGAAAAAGTAAGGCTTGAAATGTTTTGCCACGGAGCATTATGCATGGCGGTGAGCGGCAAATGCTATATGAGCCTGCACCAAATGAATTCAAGTGCCAACCGGGGGGCATGCAATCAGATATGCCGTCGTTCCTATCGGCTCACTGATATTGAAACCGGGGATGAGATAACGGTTGACAATAAATTCCTGATGTCGCCTAAAGATTTGAAAACCATACATTTCATCGACCGCATGGTAGAAGCCGGTGTGAGGGTTTTCAAGATAGAAGGGAGGGCGAGAGGTCCTGAATATGTTTATGAAACAGTGAGATGTTATTCGGAAGCTCTTGAGGCCCTATGTAACGGTGAATTTAACGAAAAAATCTCCGGTAAATGGGATCACCGCCTCTCTAAAGTGTTCAACCGGGGCTTCTGGGATGGATATTATCTTGGAAAAAGGCTTGGGGAATGGAGTCCTAAATACGGGTCGTCAGCAACCAGGACAAAGCATTACGTTGCTAAGGCAAGAAGATATTTTTCAAAACTTGGAGTGGGTGAGTTCAAACTTGAATCGGGAGAACTTTCTCCGGGTGACGATGTAATAATAACCGGACCCACCACCGGAGCCTTGATATTTAAAGTTGAAGAACTTAGATTGGAGACAGATCCGGTGTCAAAAGTTACAAAAGGTCAGATATTTTCCATGCCGGTTCCTGAAAAAATCCGCCCTTCCGACAGATTATATCTTTGGAAAGAATCAGCCAAACAATAGTCAAAATCCCGAAACTCCCCCTTTCAAAAACAAAAAAAAAGAGTTAAATACTTGACAAAGGGGGTATTAATATATTAACTTTGCAACGCTAAAAATGTCGCAGCAAACAGCTAAATCAACTGTTAATCACGACTCACCTGATGAAAGGGGATAAAGATGTTAAAATATCATATTGGGCGGCTCATCTAACAACAATTGTGAGTGTCACTCTTGTGCTGTTGCTTGCCGGCATTATCGCCCTGATATGTCTGAGTTCGGAAAGGGAAACCCGCAGGCTTAGAGAAAAGATTGAAGTGAGTCTTATTATGCGCGATAGCGTTAGCGATCATTATGCCGCCGCCGTTGCTTCAAAAATTGCCGACTATCCTTTTTCATTAAACACAGGCTTCATAAACAAGGAGCAGGCTCTTACCGACTGGAAAACAGAAACGGGCGAAGATTTGGAAGCTCTCTTCGGCGTTAACCCGCTTTCACCGGAAATCTATTTTCACGTAAAGGCTGAATACGCATCGGCCGACTCCTTGAAAAAAATAGAAAGCCGGTTGAGACAAATACCCGGAGTGGAGGATGTGGCATTGCCAAACACGGAAATGCTGCAGGCTATGAACGACAACATACAGAGCCTTGCCATAATCCTCGGCATTGTGGCCTTATTCATGGTTCTGATTTCATTTGTGCTCATAAACAATACAGTGCATCTCACAATATATGCACGCCGTTTCACCATTCACACCATGCAGCTTGTGGGAGCAACAAAAGGGTTCATTACGAGACCTTTTGTTGCAAACAATATGCTTGCCGGTTTGATTTCCGGACTTATAGCTGCGGGAATAACGGCTATAGCTCTGGCCGCAGCTCCCCATGCCGGATGGAATGACGTGGCTCATTATATTAGCTGGTGGATTTATGCCTGTGTTGCAGGGGGCATGGTTATTGCCGGTCCTTGCATCTGCGGGATTGCTGCGAAATTCGCCACTTTGAGATTCCTCAAAAAAGATTACGACGAACTTTTTTAATTTTCTGATGGCTTTAAAAAACACCCAAGATATAAAACCCGCACCAATGAGTGTGGATAAAGAAAAGGAAAGCGAAAAACCTTTTTCTCCCGTCAATTTCTGGATGATGGGAGGATGCCTCGTGTTGATTGTGCTGGGCTATCTCTTTATGAGTGGCGGAGGAAGTGAAACTCCCGAAGGTTTCAATCCTGAGATCTTCAGCACAAGAAGAATAGTCGTGGGTCCATTGTTATCTTTCCTTGGTTTCCTTTTGATGGCGTTTGCAATTATATGGAAACCCGGCAAAAAATTGAATTTTAGAAAAAAATAAAGGGATTTTATAAACCATGGAATGGTTAGACGCCCTTATAATGGGAATAGTGCAGGGACTTGCAGAATATCTGCCTGTGAGTTCAAGCGGACATCTTGAGATTTTCAGGGAAATACTCGGTATTGACCTGCCGTCGGATAAAATACTTCAATTCGACATAATACTTCATGCCGCAACGGTTTGCTCCACGATCGTGGTGTTATGGCCAATGTTCAAGAAACTTTGCATTTCATTTTTCGGTTTCAAACGTGATTCCGACTTTTATCTCGTGTGGAAAATTCTTCTCTCGTGTGTGCCGGTGGCTATAGTCGGATTCTTTCTGAAAGACTATGTGGAGTATTTTTTTGGGGGCAGCCTTTTGCTTGTGGGAATTTGCCTCATTGTCACGGCATGTTTGCTAGCCTTCGCACACTTCACCGACAGCAAACCCGGCGGTAGGGGAATTCAACCGGCTGAGAAAGGAAGGAATATCACCTGGAGTGACGCATTCATAATAGGTTGCGCACAAGCCATTGCAGTGTTACCCGGATTAAGTCGCTCCGGATCCACGATTGCCACGGGTATTATTCTTGGCGACAAACGTTCTTCCGTGGCTTATTTTTCTTTTTTAATGGTGATCATCCCTATCTTGGGTGAGGCACTCCTGGATTTGAAAGAACTTGTCAGCACACCCGCTGCACAAGGTGACAACGGAGCCGGAGTTTTAGCCCTCGTTGTCGGATTTTTCGCAGCGTTCACTGTGGGGTGTGCCGCTTGCAAATGGATGATAAATCTGGTGAAAAGGGGTAAATTGGTATGGTTTTCCATCTATTGTGTGGTGATGGGTATAATTTGTATTCTTTGGCAATAAATTTTCGGGAGATGGATTTTATTAGCGGCGAAATCATAGCTATCGACAAACCTCTGGGGTGGACCTCGTTTGATGTGGTGAAACGGATTCGTGGCATGGTGCAACGTCGCCTTCAAGTGAAAAAATTCAAAGTCGGGCATGCAGGCACTCTCGATCCGCTTGCAACAGGTGTACTTATTGTTTGCACCGGAAGGGCAACCAGAAAGATAGAGTCGTTGCAAAGCGGGGAGAAAGAATATATCGCCACAATAAAATTGGGGGCAACCACACCAAGCTATGACCTTGAAACAGAAATAGATGCAACCTATCCCACTTCACACATAACCGAAACCTTAACTAAAGAGAAATTGCAGGAATTTGTGGGAGAAATACTCCAGGTACCACCGGTTTTTTCAGCCGTGAAGGTCGATGGCAAAAGAGCCTATAAATTTGCAAGAAAAGGTAAAGAACTTGAATTAAAACCGAAAAAAATTAAAATACGCGAAATAGAATTCATCAGTCTTGAAGATAACGTGCTCACATTCCGGGTGGTATGCGGGAAAGGCACCTATATCCGGGCTTTGGCTCGCGATCTGGGTGAGAAACTGGAGTCGGGGGCACACCTCATAGCTTTGAAACGAACAAAAGTTGGGGATTATAATATCGAAAACTGCATGAATATTGAGCAGGCGGCAGAGAAAATCGCCACCGCTGAATTGACTTTCCCGCAAGATAGAGAGACAATTAAAGAAACCGTCACAGAGATTTGACGGACTGTCCCGGGGAAGTGTTGACAACACTTCTCCTCGATAAAAAATAAAACAAATATGAAATTATCACAATTTAAATTCAAACTTCCTGAAAATCTCATTGCTCAGGTGCCTTCAGAAAACCGCGACGAATGTCGGCTCATGGTTCTCAATGGAAAAACAGGGGAAATTACCCATAGAATTTTTAAGGATGTCATAGATTATTTCGACGCCGGAGACGTCATGATCTTCAACGATACAAAAGTGTTTCCTGCCAGACTTTATGGGAATAAAGAAAAGACAGGTGCCCGGATAGAGGTTTTCCTGCTCCGGGAGCTTAACATGGAAAGCAAATTCTGGGATGTATTGGTGGAGCCGGCCCGGAAAATAAGAATAGGCAACAAGCTCTATTTTGGTGAAGATGACTCAATGGTGGCAGAAGTGATCGATAACACCACAGCCAGAGGCAGAACATTGCGTTTCCTCTACGACGGTCCGCACGACGAATTCAAAGAGATGCTATATTCTCTTGGTGAAACGCCATTGCCTGATTATATCAAAAGAAAGGCTGAAGAATGGGATGCGGAAAGATACCAGTGCATCTTTGCCAAAAACGAGGGGGCTGTCATGGCTCCTGCAGCCGGCTTGCATTTCAGCCGCGAATTGATGAAACGTCTTGAGATCAAAGGTGTGGAAAGAGGTTTCCTCACACTTCACAGCGGGCAGGGCAATTTCAAAGACATAGATGTCGAAGATTTGACAAAGCATCGCATGGACAGCGAAGAAATGATTGTGGATGAGGAACTTGTAGATATGGTTAACCATGCAAAAGATGAAAACCACAAGGTTTGCGCGGTGGGCACGAGTGTGCTTAGAGCCATAGCCACAGCCGTGTGCATGAACGGCCATCTTATGACCTATGAAGGATGGACCAACAAATTCATCTTCCCCCCCTACGATTTCACAGTATGCAACGCGATGATCTCAAACTTTCATCTGCCCTTGAGCACCATGCTTATGATGGTGGCGGCATTTGGAGGTTATGAGCATGTGATGAAAGCCTATGATGTGGCTGTGAAAGAAAAATATCAATTCGGAGCATACGGCGATGCCATGCTTGTGCTTCGCTAATTCATGTCAGGCACAGCAGGAATTTCAATTCTGATAATCGTGCCCTTCCCGGGTTCAGACTCTTTCACAAAGATTCTGCCCTTATGATATTTCTCGATTATTCGTCTGGCGAGGGCAAGACCGAGCCCCCACCCTCTTTGCTTGGTGGTGTATCCGGGCCTGAATATCTGTTTTATATTCTTTCGTTCCATGCCCTTGCCGGAATCTTTTATTTCAATCCAAAACACCAGCCTGTCAGAGCCATTTGATATGATTATGCTCCCTTGGCCGTTTATTGCGTCAACTGCATTTTTTATAAGGTTTTCCATGACCCATTCAAACAATTCGGGAGAGATGGCAACAGCGGCATCGTCAGTTGCAGGTATAAACCTTAATTCCACTTTCTCCGAAATTCTCGTTTTCATATAGTCAACGGCCTCTTCAATAATTTCATTAATATTGGTAGGTGTAAGTTCCGGATTTGACCCTATTTTTGAGAATCTTGCTGCAATTTCAGAAAGGCGGTTCAGATCTTTTCCTATCTCGGATATAATTTCTTTGCTTATGTTTTGCTCAGCGAGATATTCATTCCATGCCATTAAAGAAGATATGGGAGTGCCCAGCTGATGGGCAGTTTCTTTAGACAATGCGGCCCATAATCTGTTTTGCTCTGCATTTTTTGCATAAATGACACCGTAATAAATCATTATGATCAGGATTAATAACACAACCATCTGAACATAAGGATACCATGCCAGAATTTTCAATAGCCTGGAATCCTCATAATAAATATATTGAGGAACATTATGATCCAGATTCACTTTAATAAAATGTGGATTTGTTTGCGATAATCGTTCTAATGTTGATGTGCCGGTGGCTTTTTTCAGGACTGACCTTAGATAACTCTTATTTGTCTCTGACAGATACTCGAAATCAGCCACTTTCATGTCAGATTTTTCCGGAAGATTGAAATTTCTGAAATCTATAATCTCTCCATCGGATGCGGCCACCAAAACCGGTATTGAATTGTTCCTTTCTATAATTGTAAGCAGCAGATCAATATCTGTTTGGTCGGTGACCTGCGACAATTTTTGGGTAGCAGTGGCCCATATATCCATCCTTTCACGTTCCCGTTTTGAAAGCTCTTTCACCAGAGCGTTTGCCGCCACAAGAAAAGCCACAACAATAATCACGAAGAGGGCAAGCAGAAACAGCCTGTAGCTCTTATTTGTCGTGTGAAGTCTTGATTTCAGTCCATTCCGCGTCGGAAATCTGACTTTCATGATAAAATTTTTCTTTATCTTTTGAAGTCTCGAAATGTGTGGTTTCAGAATAATCTATCGTCTCGACAAACTCCACATCTTCCGCATATTCCTTCGGTATTATCGGCTCTTTGTTGGAGGATTGACTGTGGCTTCCATATTTTTCCTCGCCTGAATGATAACCCCTTTGGTTTTTACTTGTTTGCCGTTTCCTATCGTTACGCGGCGGCATTCCCATCGAAGAACGTAGATAGTCTTCAGCCTTCATCATGGCTTTCCTCTTCAGCCACCTTGAAATAGGAGGCCAGAAGACCCAGAAAAAAATAACTATCAGGAATATTATCGCAATTCCCCTCATTCTTTAACCATTTTTTGGCTTAAAGCATAATGAACACAGGATATAGAACACAATCAGCCAGAACAATCCGCTCACACCCAATGAAAAACAGAACACCGCCGCTGCCGCCACCGTAAGATAAACGGGAAGATTCTCTCTTAAAGAGAAATTCTTGATCTTAAGCGAGAACATCGGTAAGTTAGAATTCATGAGCCAGCATTCTATAATGATGAGACACAAAAACACATACCATGTTGAAAGGAAAGTGACCCCCTCCCAAATCAGGTTGGCATATCCAATCCAGAAAATTGCATTTGCCGGCACCGGCAACCCTATAAAAGAAGAGACCTGACGGGAGTCAATATTGAATTTGGCAAGTCGGAATGCAGCAGCTGCAGGAATCAAGACGGTGGTCCAGCAAAGCCATTTGTCAACACCTTGGGCATCAAGCAGAAAGAAAAGCGTGATTGCCGGGGCAACACCGAATGTCACCAGATCACAAAGGGAATCGAGTTCCTTACCAAGGTCTGAATAGGCATCCAATAATCTGGCTGCAAGACCATCGAGAAAATCTGCACATGCACCCATTGCAATAAAAAGGAAAGCCCATTGGAATCCTTTAAGACCCCAGAAAGGTTCAACTCCGTGGCATGCAGCGATTATAGATAAAAACCCCGCGCAGATATTCAAAGATGTTATGCAATTTGGGACTGATTTTATAAGCTTCTTCATTTTATTTCTGATTGAGGAAAAAGTTTTGCTACGGGAGTGACGCCTCCTTTTACAGTCTGTTTCATTTTAACGAGAATTTCTGAATCAACGGGCACGAAAAGATCCACACGTGAACCGAATTTAATAAACCCGAGATGTCCGTCAATATTGGCTCGTGCCCCTTTGCGTGCATACGTAACAATCCTTCTTGCCATTGCACCCGCAATTTGTCTTGCCATTATTCTCTCTCCGGTTTCCGTGATCATACCTACAGTGCTACGTTCGTTTTCGATGCTTGCCTTAGGAAGATAAGCCGATAAGAAGCGACCTTTGTGGTGTCGCACATATTCAACGGTGCCATCAATCGGATACCAGTTGGCATGAACATTAAAAGGAGACATAAACACCGACAACATAATGGCCTCTTTTTTCAGGTATTCGTTCTCCATGACCTTTTCAATGGCCACTACATGTCCATCGACCGAACTGACAACCATATTCTTCCTTTCCCCCTTGTAATTGCGCTTGGGACAACGGAAGAAATTGAAAACAAAAAGATAGGCAACACCTGATATTGACGTGAAGATTATGGGCAACGCATAAGGTGGCATAAAGAGCCAGATGGGCACGTTAAGTGCCACCAGCATCAGAAACAGTAGCAACAGTATGGTTGTTCCTTCCCGGTGAATTTTCACTATCAGCTAATTAAATAAAAAATCGGGCTTACTTTCCACCCTCTTTTATAATTGTGCAAAAATAGAGTTTTTTACTCGCTTTCGCAAATTTTGAGTATCTTTACAAACTTTTTGATCCTTAACTCCTAATGGTGAATAAAAAAGCTCTCCTGATAATAAATCCGGTCTCCGGCACAAGGTCAAAACGGGGCCTTGACAAGTTTGTGAGCGACAGACTGGCACCTTTTGGCATTGAAACATCTGTGTTTCGTACTGCCGGACAAGGAGACGCCTTTGAAAAAGCTCGTGAGGCAGCCCGGGAAGGATTCGATATGGTGATTACCGCCGGAGGCGACGGAACTGTGAATGAGGCTGCAAACGGAATCGCTTTCTCCGACACGGTGCTCGGCATCCTTCCTTTCGGTTCGGGAAACGGACTTGCACGCACCATCGGGCTTCCACTCGACACTTATGAAGCCCTTAAAATAATTGCCCACGGCCATGTTTTGAAATCCGACCGTGGAATGGCAAACGACAAACCTTTTTATTGTACCTGCGGCGTGGGATTCGATGCAAATGTGAGTGAAAAATTTGCATCAATGAAAAAAAGGGGCAAAATCTCTTATATCAGAAGTGCAATAAGAGAATACCTGAGTTATAGAAGCCGCCCTTACGCTATAGAAATTCAAGGAAAAATAATTACCGAGAAAGCCTTCCTTGTGGCAATATGCAATGCCACCCAATATGGCAACAACGCCTATATCGGACCTAAGGCAAAACTCACCGACGGATTGCTCGACATAACATTGGTTCATTCCGACAATACTCTGTCAACAATGGTTATGGTCATGGATCTTATGACGGGTATTATCGATAAAAATAAAAGTATCGACACGTTCCAGACTCCCGAAGCCACCATTGTTAGGATTGACGACGGACCTCTTCATTTGGATGGAGAACCGATTCACATGGGAAAGAAAATTCACATAAAATGTGAGCCCGAAGCCCTCAATATCTTTGCCCCCGAAAAAGAAGTGAAATTCCGTCCATTCATATCCCCTTTTCGGGCAATGCTTGATGATGTGATTTTCGATATGTTTGGGAAATTCAGGCAATTTGATTAAAAAACAGGAATGGCCGGAAGTTCTTTTTTTAGATATAGGATTCTTGTTTCCATTTTTCTGGTTGCCTCATTGCTTCCAACCATAACGAGTGCCCAGGTGCTTCCCGTCAAAAACCAGGAAGAATTCAACGATTCCATACGAAAGGAGCTAAGAGACTTCGGGCCTTATTTCGGACTTTACAAAGACAACTATTTTATCGTAGGAACCCAATTCCCGGGAATTCCCTCTCGATATGATTCCGACGTAAAATTCCAGATTTCTTTTGGCATACGTCTTACTGATGCGGTTTTGCCATGGCAAACATATCTTTTTCTTACATATACGCAAAAAACGTTCTGGAATGTGTTTCAAGAATCCATGCCAATGGGGGATATAAACTTCAACCCGGCAATCGGATGGTCTAAACCTTTTTTCAGCGACAACAGATATGTGGGAAAACTAACCTTCATGATAGAGCATGAAAGCAATGGAAGAGACGGTGAGGCATCAAGAAGTTGGAACCGTGTCTCATTCTCCGGGTCAGCCTTGATCGACCAGTGGCTGATGGTGCATGCAAAGTTCTGGATTCCAATAATCGATAGTGGAAACAATCGTGACATCCTCAAATATTGCGGCATCTGCCAGAGCGGCGTAGTTGTCTCAACCCCCGACAAAAAATTCTGCTTCGATTTTACCTGGGTGAAGAGGGCAGGATTTAATCTTAATTTCAACACAATCTTTGAATTTTCATGGAGGGTGCACAAAAAATCAAACCTCAACCTCTTCCTTCAGTATTATAACGGATATGGGGAAGATCTTCTCCATTATAACCAATACCGCTCCATGCTGAGAGTAGGCTTGGTGTTCAAGCCACGTTTCTTCTCAGAATTTTAGACTTTCCGACTACCTGTTCACTTCAACTTTTCGTGTGGGCGGCAACTTACTGTTTCGTTCATCACATTCTTTCACAATACAATCAGCCAAAGTGGAAAATGCCAAAGCCTCGTCATCTAAATTCTCAACCGTTCCCGTTAGTGATTTTGAAACCAATGCGGTGGAAGTAGGCGAGCCGTTATCAGCCATCTCACATATACCTGCCACCAATGGAATCCTGACAAGGAGAGGCACCCCGAGTTTCTCTGCAAGTTTCACACCTCCTCCGTTTCCAAATATGTAATATTTTTCATCCGGATGGGAAGCCGGTGTAAACCAAGCCATATTTTCCACAATACCGAGCACGGGGACATTGATTTTTTCATCCTTGAACATTGCAATACCCTTTCTTGCATCAGCAAGGGCCACTTCCTGGGGAGTGGTGACAATCACAACTCCTGTTATAGGAAGTGTTTGCACCAACGTAAGATGGATATCACTTGTGCCCGGAGGCATATCGATTATGAAATAATCAAGCTTTCCCCACCATGCATCGGTGATAAGCTGCCGCAATGCATTGCTGGCCATGCTTCCCCTCCATAAAACCGGATTCTCTTTAGCAACGAGGAAACCGATGCTTAGCATCTTTACACCGAATTTTTCAATCGGCTCTATCCAGTCTTTGCCATCCTGATTAATCATGTAGAGAGGCTCATCCTCCACCCCAAACATCCTTGGCATCGAGGGTCCGAAAATATCGGCATCCAAAAGACCCACCTTATAGCCCTTTGCTGCAAGAGCGATAGCGACATTCGCAGCCACGGTAGATTTCCCTACTCCCCCCTTTCCTGACGAAACGCCGATAATATTTTTCACACCGGGTAACACCGGCCTTGCCTCCTGAACGGGGTGTGATTCTGTCTTGAATTTCACATCTATGTTCCCTTTTATCTCTACATCATTGCCAAGTTTTGATGTGATTGCACTCTCAACTGTCCTGACAAGGCTTTTTATAAAAGGATCTGTCGGCTTCTCAAATATCAGTGAAAAGGAAACCTTGTTGCCGTCAATTCTTATATCATCACCGATCATATTGTTTTCGGCAAGTGTCTTTCCGTTACCCGGATAACGCACCGTAGAGAGTGCTTCAAGAATCAAGGAAGGATAAAGTGTCATCTTTCTGAATTTTTATTTAAAGTTATGACGGGGATAAGCCCTGTAATCATCTTTCGGAATATCATCTGCCTGTGGTTCCTGCAAATCCCCTTTTGAAGCCGGACCCGGCTTGAATGATATCATTTTAATTTTTTTACCTCTGGCGAGCCATTGCGTCTCGTAGTATGTCTTGATGGAATCAACCGGGTCTGCCATCCCGGATCCATAGAGGTCATCGGTGTTTCTTATGACTTCAAAATTATTCTCCGCAATAACCCTATTGGTATATTCATAAAGGAAAGGGGAATCGGTTTTCAGATGGATTATGCCATCCGGTTTGAGAATCTGCCGATAGCGTTTTATAAAGCCTGTGGATGTGAGCCTTTTCCTCACCTTTTGCATCTGGGGGTCGGGGAAAGTGATCCAGATCTCGTCTATCTCTCCCGGTTCAAAGAATTGCGATATATTTTCAATTTCCGTCCTTAAGAAAAAAGCATTCCCGAGACCTGATTTTTCAACCTCCTTGGCACCCGACCATAACCTTGCTCCCTTGATATCGACGCCGACAAAATTAGAATCGGGGTTATTTTTTGCCAAAGCCACAGTGTATTCCCCTTTCCCGCAGCCCAATTCCAGAACCAATGGTCCTCCAAGAGGGAAAAGCTTGCTTTTCCATTCCCCTTTAAATGGGAAACCCTCTGAAATAATTCTTTCTCTCGGATATTGCAGTACAAAGGGAAGTGTTTCAAGTTCCGCAAATTTTTTCAGTTTGTTCTTTCCCATGATTATTCAGCTGACCACCAAAATTTTACCCACTTTATAAAAAGAATTTGAGTTTGACGACGGAGATGTCATTATATAATAAACTCCGCTTGGCACCCTTCGCGAGCTTGTGTCAGACAAGTCCCACAAAATACTGAAGCCTGAAACAATGCCCAATTCCTTAATGGTGTTACCTCTTGAGTCTATAATCTTTACGAGCGAACCGTCGGGTATTTCAGTGAGAGTGACAAAACCGTTATACTCAGGTCGCACCGGATTCGGATATGCCTTGATGTCTCTTTTTCCGGTTGCTTCGGTATTTGCCGGTAAGAAATACTCAGCCAGTCCTTTGGAGGTGGAGACCATTATAGAGTTGGCTTTTGAGTCGTAAGCTATGCCATAGGTCACATCATCCGGCAGGGAACTGTTGGATGTGTTCACTTCTTTAATAACCGCAGAGCCGTCGGTTGTGGTGCATACTATGCCTCCACCGTTTGTTGCAAACCATTTTCTTCCCTCCGAATCTGAAGTCATGGCATTAACAGTCACACCGTCAAGAAGATAATCTGCAAGACCCGTTCCATCATCCCTTGATACCTTCACACGGTAAAGAGTATAATCTCCGGAAACGGTTTCTGCAGGAATAAAATAGAAGATTCCGTTGCGGTGACCGATCCAAACATAACCTGTGGCCGGGTCCTCCCATATAAATTTTGCCTGACTTACATCAACCGTGTTACCGTCATTGTCAATGAAAGCTGCAAACCTGAAAATCCTGTCGTCAGATGTATCTGTCGGGGTTCCGTTGGTATCTATCAGCAATAAGATCTCTTTGTATTGGCAATCGGTGAAAACAAGCAGGCCGTTTCCCGTTTTTGTCAAAGGAAGGAGCAAAGAGGAATTGGATACCGGTGTTTCGGCCTCTATTTCCACCAATTCAGGCAAAGCAGATTCATTACCGGATAAGAAATTTCTCCTCTGAGTTGATGTCCAACAATAAAAATGGGGGTTCGGATCGTTTCTGTCGTCCCAGTCTGCATAATTCATCCAAAGATTGCCATCACGATCGAACCGGGGAGCCGAGAAGTTGGCAAAATTAGGAAGATAACTTGAGGTTTCAACCAGAGGATAAAATCCCTCTGATGATGCACCCTTATCGTTTCTTCTGGAAAAATGCAATATATCTTTAGGGTTTTCAAGATTAAACCTCATAAACCCGTTATGGGGAGAAGAAACATAGATATATCGGTTGTTATCGGGATCTATGGCCAATCCGTTGGCCATACGCATGATCTCCCCGCGCCCTGGGTTTGTGAGGCTTGGCGAATAGTTTTGCCACCGCCCCGAATTATATCCGTTAATCTGGACCGGTGTCATCTGGTAGAGGCTGCTTGTTGCCGGATTGAAACCATAATTAACCATCAGGAGTCCCTTTTCGGGATGCATCGCGAAATCTGTGGCGGCAAATATCGAAGGAGAGTCGGGCGCTACAAATTCACGGGTGACAGCCCATTCTCCTCCACCGGTAGATTTCAGGCTCTTCAATCCTTTATATTTTTCAACATACCAAATTTGGTTCATATCTATGGTTGAAGCCCCTCCCCCCTTATACTCATCGGAAAGGGTAACCTTCGAAGTATCACCGGAAGATGTCAGCAATAAAATTTCATTCCTTGATTTTATTGTAAGTCCTGATTTATTGTAATCAATATTTCCGGTTACATTTTCCGACAGTGGTGAAATTTTTACTTTCCCGGATTCTAATGATAACCTGGCTGCCATTAATTTACCATCCTTTTCACCCGTGATGACACAAAAATCATTCCCCAAATAAAAAAGTTTTTTCGGAATGATTTCTATTTCCACCGGTTCATTATCTGAAAATGAATTATGAAGACCTGAAGAAACCGGCAATGTCAGCAAGCCTTCATTCGTTATTAAAAGATACACCTCCCCCACACGGCAAAGTGAGTTTATTTTTCGGCCATAATCCCTACTTTCAGCAATTTCTCCTTTCTTGTCATTGATAGAGACAAAGCCAAAATCAGTTGCCATATACACCCTGTCGTTCAAAGGGTCTAAAGTGATACCGTTCACTCCTTTTGACGTTATGGAATTTTCAAGCCTGTAGAAAGGAATATTTATGATTCTACCATCATCATACAGAAGATTGATATCATTATTTTGATTCAAAACAAAAAGATATTTCTTGTAAGCATTATAGACTATGGCCCTTACACTATTATCAGTCAGGAAATTATAAGTTGATAAAGGTATTAGTTCTTCACTCTGTTTGTCATATCTGAACAAGGTCATTCCGGGATCGGTCAAATCGTTTTCAGGGATTTTATGTGATGTGAAATACACGTAACCCGGAGTTTCCACAACATTCTCTATTTTATCAAGAAAGTTGGGATGTGGTTTCATGTTCCCATCGGCAGCCATCTTAAATGGAATGAGAGAACAAATAAGGATCAGGAATAAGAAAAATCTCATAAATAACTGAAATGAATCCGTCTCAGTCAGAGCAATTCAGGGTTGAAAGAGTCAAGAAAATCTGCAAATTTTCTCATTGCTCTCCCTCTGTGTGAAATCTTGTTCTTTTCTTCGGGAGACATTTCGGCGAATGAGAGTGAAGAATTTTCAGGAATGAAAACCGGATCATAGCCGAATCCACCGCCTCCGTTTAGAGTCTCGGAAATTTCACCCTCCACAGTCCCCTCAAACAGATATTCATGGTCTTTCAGCGAAAGGGCCACAACCGTTGAGAAATGTGCCTTCCGGTTGGCTAACCCGGTCATTTTTTCCAATAGCAGCCGGATATTGTCGGCAGGGGAGCAATGTTCGCCGGCATAACGTGCGCTATACACACCCGGTTCCCCGTTAAGAACATCCACCATAAGCCCGGTGTCGTCTGCGAAACAGTCGTAGCCATATTTTTCCTTCACCCATCTTGCCTTTATCAAGGCATTCCCCTCCAATGTATCGGCAGTTTCGGGAATATCGTCATGGCAACCTATGTCGGCAAGCGACAACACTTTCACCTTATCCTGAAGAATGGCACGAGCCTCTTCAAGTTTATGGGGATTATTTGTTGCAAAAACTATTTCCGGGAGCAACTTCTGCATCATATAACGATATTTACGATTCTACCGGGCACGACAATCACTTTTTTGGGAGCCTTGTCAAGCCATTTTGCTGCCTCAGGTGCCTCAAGGGCAGCCTTTTCCACTTCGGCAGGAGTGGCATCCGCTGCAATCTGAAGAGTGAATCTGGTTTTCCCGTTGAAGCTTACAGGATATTTAACGGTATCTTCCTTCAGATATTTTTCATCATATTCAGGCCATTCTGCATCTGCAACCGAACCTTCATGACCCAATCTGTGCCAGAACTCTTCTGCGATATGGGGTGTGAACGGAGCGATCAATCTGGTGAATATATCCATTGTCTCACGGTTTGCCGATTTTTGGGCACTCAGTTCATTGAGGGCCACCATGAATGCGGCCACCGAAGTGTTGAAAGAGAAAGTCTCGATATCACCCGTCACCTTCTTGATGAGTTTGTGCATGGTCTTGAGTTCTTCCGGTGTCATTGGCTTCTGCTCAGCCTCGATTGCCTTGTTGAAGTGACCCCACAGCTTTTTCAAAAACCGGTTCGACCCATCAATGCCATTGGTGTCCCACGGTTTTGACTGTTCGATGGGTCCAAGGAACATTTCGTAAAGCCTGAGCGTGTCGGCACCATATTTTTCCACTATATCATCGGGGTTCACCACATTGAACATCGATTTCGACATTTTTTCAACAGAATAACCGCACACATATTTACCGTCTTCAAGGATGAATTCGGCATCGGCATATTCCGGTCTCCATTTCCTGAAAGCATCAATATCCAGGATATCATTGTTGACAATGTTGACGTCAACCCTTATGGGCGTCACATCATAATTATCTTTCAGACCCTTGCTGACAAATGTGTTGGTGTCTTTCACCCTGTAAACGAAATTTGAGCGACCCTGAATCATTCCCTGGTTCACCAGTTTCTTGAATGGCTCATCTTCCACCACCACACCGAGGTCATGAAGGAATTTATTCCAGAAACGCGAATAGATCAGGTGGCCGGTGGCGTGCTCGGCACCTCCGACATAGAGATCAACATCCCTCCAGTATTCATCAGCCTCTTTGCTCACGAGAGCTTTATCGTTATGGGGGTCCATATAGCGGAGATAATATGCGCTCGAGCCGGCGAATCCGGGCATCGTGCACACCTCTATCGGGAAATGGTCGCTTGTCTCCCAGTGTTTGGCCCTTGCCAACGGTGGCTCTCCGGTAGAGGTGGGAAGATAGGAATCTACTTCAGGAAGTTGGAGCGGAAGCATCGACTCATCCATCGGCACCGGCAAACCATCTTTATAGTAGATCGGGAAAGGCTCGCCCCAATATCTCTGACGTGAGAAAATCGCGTCACGGAGCCTGTAGTTTACCTTAACCCTGCCTATACCAGATTCCTCGATATATTTTTTTGTCTTAGCTATCGCCTCTTTTATGCTTAATCCGTCCAGATCAAGTTTCTCGTTTGATGAATTCATCATTATGCCCTCCTTGGCATCGAAACTCTCTTCTGAAACATCCGCCCCCTCTATCAAGGGAAGAATCGGCAGACTGAAATGACGGGCAAAGGCATAGTCACGCGAGTCATGCGCAGGAACAGCCATGATGGCACCGGTTCCATAACCGGCAAGCACATAATCACTTATCCAAATCGGAATCTCCTTGCCGGAAATAGGATTCACGGCATAACTTCCGGTGAACACACCGCTTACTTTCTTGTCGATCTGGCGCTCCCGCTCGGTCTTGCGGGCCACCATGTCAAGATATCTGTCAACCTCCTCCCTGTGATCAGGTGTGACAAGCTTATCTACATATTCTGATTCCGGAGCCAGAACCATGAACGTGACACCGAAAGAAGTGTCGGGACGTGTGGTAAAAATATCAAGGACAAAATCTTTTCCGGCAACAGGGAATTTCATTTCAGCACCTTCGCTTCGTCCAATCCAGTTGCGCTGGGTTTCCTTAAGAGATTCCGACCAATTCAATTTATCCAGACCCTCAAGCAGGCGTGGGGCGTATGCCGAGACTCTGAGGAGCCATTGAGTCATTACTTTCTGTTCAACCGGATGGCCGCCCCTCACGCTCACTCCCTCGCTAACTTCGTCATTGGCAAGCACAGTCCCCAGAGCCTCACACCAGTTCACCATACTTTCTCCACGATAGGCTATCCTGTAGTTCATCAGGATATCATCCTTCTCCTTTTCGGAAAAACTTCTCCACTGGTCAGCCGTGAACTTCAAGTCTTTACCTGAGGCAGCACTGATTCCATCAGTGCCCTTCTCCTCGAAATGTTTCACAAGATCCTTGATTGGTCTGGCTTTCCCCTCCTCCAAGTCGAAATAAGAATCATACATCTTGAGGAAAGCCCACTGAGTCCATTTGTAGTAGCCAGGGTCGCAGGTTCTCACCTCTCTATCCCAGTCAAACGAGAAGCCTATTTTATCGAGCTGGCTACGATAGCGCGCTATGTTCTCCAGTGTTGTTTTTTCAGGATGCTGGCCTGTTTGTATCGCATATTGTTCGGCAGGAAGCCCATAGGCATCATATCCCATCGGGTGAAGCACGTTAAAACCACGCTGACGTTTATATCTTGAATAGATATCGCTTGCTATATAACCCAGGGGATGGCCCACATGTAAGCCCGCTCCGGATGGATAGGGGAACATGTCGAGCACATAAAATTTTTCTTTCGCCGGATTTTCGGTCACCTTGTAAGTGCCGTTATCTTTCCAATACTTTTGCCAGGACTGTTCTATTTCCTTATGATTGTAAGGATTCTCTTGGTTTTGTGCCATTTTATCAGGATTTTAACCTTTGAGTCGGTTTTTTTGATGACGAAGGTCGGTGGTGCCTGACGGCGAACCGTCGTCAAAAATATGTTCTATGTTTGTACGTAATTTTTTGTTTCGATTCTCAAGTTCCTTTACTTTTTGACGCAGTTTCATATAAGCCCTGCACAGGAATATCAGAATAACGGCAAGGACATACACAAGGGTCAGAGCGGTTTTCCTCATCCTTCGATTATCCTCCCTTTGTTGTTCCTGTTCCTTAATCTGCTCTGCCATAAGTTGGGTCACATTGTTCCGCAGTTTTATCTCCTTGTATGTATTTTCCCTGCGTTCATCCATATCTTCAATAACCATCGTGGTGTATTCCCTCAAGGTCTCCAGCTCGGCTTTAGAGTCACCTGTTTCTCTCAACGACCAGGCAAGAAGCCCAAGCAATTCCTGACGTCGGAATTTGCTGATATCCTCGGAAGCCAATGCTTTCCTTAGTTCCGGCACCGCTTCCTTAAATCGCCCGGTGGCCACGAAGTAATAGGATTTCGTCAAACCTCCGTTGCCGAAAGCCTCTTGAACTTTTTTATCCTTTTCGGCAAGTTCTTGGCATTTGGCATAATATTCTTCAATTTCTTCCGGTGTGAGCCCCATGAAGTTCCGAAGCATCCGCCGATAGCTCACATAATAGAAATAATCGAGATTATGGCTCTGCCTGCCTTCTTCATCATAGCGGCTTGACATGGCATTGAGCTGCTTAATCATTTCACGGTCACATTCGATTGCCTTTTTGTAATCTCTTTTTCTTGTGTAGTATAAGGCAGCAGTGGTGTAAAAAAGATTCTTGATGGCATAATCATCCTCCGGGAGCCCCTTCACCAATTCCTCAAGACGGGTTATATATTCATGATACATCGGGCCCTGGGATGAGGCGCCGAGAATCACGAGCGCGCGGTATAGATTCTCTATCTCCTCATATCTGTTGTTGGTAAGGCTCATTCCGCCCAAACTTGAGTCAAGAATCTTTTGGCGACGGTTCTCATCGGTAATGTCCAACACCTCAGCCTTGGCTTTCTCCATATTGAGCACAGTCGCAGCAGAGCGCTTTTTCCCCTCTTCGGTTATCCCTTCCGAAATTTCTATCAGCTTACTCAGTTCGCCCGCATCATCGGTAGCGGAGGATAGTTCTGTTATCACCTCAGTCAGCACCTCCTCATTCTTGGCTCTTTTAGCCACGTCCAGAATCTGTTTTTTCACTCTTCCACGATTCACCGAGTCGGAGAGGTCAAGAACATCAAGGAGAATGGTGAGACTGTCAGACGGAGTCTCCGCCCCTTTGAGCGCCCTGGCTCTTTTATCGGCATCTGTCTGGCTGAGCTCGGCTTGAATCGGGAAACAAAATGTGGCGGCTATCACAAGCACCGCCAGTCTGATTGAAATGTTATGGAAAGTCATATCTGCATCAATGCCTGAACACTCCCTAATCCGGATAGGGGTGTCAAGAGCCCTTTTATATTGCAAATTTATTCCAAATTCTTCAATTGTCAAAGAGGAATCAGTCGAGTTTGCGTTTAACCTCGTCGATTCCGTCGATTTCAGATATAGATTTGATTATAGTCTCAAGCTCGTCGAAAGAGTGTATGCCGAACGAGATCTCTATGGTAGCGATATAATTTTCAACCGTGGAGTTATAGTTTTCTATATTCAGGTTAAGTTTTCTGGATATGCAGTCGGCTATATCCATGAAAAGCTGCACACGATCTACAGCTTTTATAGTGACGGTCACCGGATAGAGGGTGCCGTCTGCCTCATAGTCAACACTTTGGATATTATCTCCTTGTTGAGACGCAAGCCTTATCACTATCGGACAATCCCTCTTATGGATGGTCAAAGTGGAATCTTCCTCTCGGAAACCCACAACCTCTTCGCCCGGAATAGGTTTGCAGAACCCGCAACGGTGGAAATGAGGGACCGGCTGTTTTTCCAGATAGCTCTCTATTGCTTTTCTTGCCTTGTAGGTCACCACTCCGGCCAATCTTTCCAAAGTGGGATGCACTTCCGGGTCGGTGAATATCTCAACCACGTCACCGCTTCTCAGGGGCTCCAGAACTGATGCAAGGAATCCGTTTATGCGGGCATATTTGGCATGGTCGCCATGTTCGGTTGAAATTTCATAGGCAAAATCAAGCACGGATGCCTTCTGTGGCAACATTATTGTTTTCCGGTGAGGACTGAACACCATGATGTTGTCATTATAGAACAACGCAGTCACTTTCTCCATGAAGTCTATACCAACCTCACGGGTGCTTATATCCCGCAAGACACTGCGGAATTTATGAAGCCATCTGGCGATATATTCTTGTGAATGGCGGGTTGTCAGGCCATGATGTGAATCCTCAGCCATTCTTTCGCTGCTGATATGCACCTCCTGCCATCTGCCGAAATCCGGAAGCAGTTTCACATGGATGCTCTGATATCCGTTTTCCTTCGGCGAATCTATATAATTGGAATAGCCACCCGGTTTTTCCTTGAAGGTATCGGTGAGCGTGGAATAGATTTTCAAGGCTTCCGCTTTCTCGTCACCGTTCTCCGGAACTTTGAATGTTATTTCAGTGAAATGCCTGTATTTAAGATGATTGAAATCATCACCATATCTTCTCATTTTGCGCCAGATACTGTAGGGGTGACGATATTCAACCTTCACTTCAGCATTTATTCCAGCTTCAACCAGAGTTTCCTCTATCTGAAGCCGGAACCTTTCGAGCCTCTCCTTTTGTTGCTCCCTGTCCACCTCTATCAGCCTTGAAATCTCCTCATAATCCCGGGGACAACGGAATTTGAAACTCAGGTTCTCCAATTCAGTCTTTATGTAATAGAGACCCAGCCGGTTGGCAAGGGGAGCATAAAAATAATCGGTCTCACCGGCTATTTTCATCTGTTTGTCAGGCTTCATCGACGAAAGTGTCCTCATATTGTGAAGCCGGTCGGCGAGTTTGACGAAAATCGGACGGATATCCCTTTGCATGGAGTTGAGCATCTGCTTGAAGTTATCAATCTGCTTGCTCATGTCGTAGTAGGATTTCTCCGGCTTGGTCAACACCTTGACCAGATATGCCACATCGTCACCGAATCTCGCTTTTATCTCCTGAAGGGAGTGCCGTGTGTCTTCCACGACATCATGAAGAAATGCCGCAATCACTGAATTCACATCAAGACGTAACTCCTCGGCGGCTATATATGCCACTGCTATCGGATGCAGTATGTAGGGTTCCCCCGTTTTCCTCACCTGCGGCGCATGGGCCTCTCTGGCAAGACGGAAGGCGTCTTCAAGTCTCTCCATATCGGCATCAGAGGTGCGGGGACGCATCGATTCGAACACCTTCCCCACCCTTTCCTCTATTATTTCTTCATAGTTTACCGTATTATTGTCCATATTGTTCAGGCTTCTTTCATCTCGTTTGATCATTCAAGAAATTTTGCCACAAGTATCACGGCAATCAGCAACGGTGCCGGATATTTGATAAACCAGATCACCATCGATGCAAGCCTCCGGTTCCTTTTGCCGTTGTTTGTGAGTTCCTTACGGAAAAATTTGGATGGTGCAACCCACCCCAGGAATATGCAGCTTAGAATGGCAGCCAAAGGAAGCATCAAGTTTGTGGCAACAGTGTCGAGGAAATCAAAAATATTCATGCCAAGTATCCTCAGTCCCGACAGCGGCCCCTGCGACAATGACGAAAGCGAACTTAGTGCAAGGAGAGGTAGCATCACCACAAGACATGATTTTTTTCGTGATAATTTAAAATTCTCGCTCACAAACGCGATCGACACCTCGGCAAGAGATATTGTCGAGGTGAGGGCAGCCACCATCAGCAAGAGGAAAAAGAGCGAAGACCATAATCTTGTGAGAGGCATACTCGCAAATACCTCAGGCAGTGTAACAAACACAAGTGTCGCACCCTCCAGCGACTCACCGTCAAGTCCGAACGACATCACGGCCGGGAAGATAATTATACCCATCAGAACCGCCACCGTCAGATCAAGGAAAGAGACTGTGAATGCAGTTCCTGGCAGATTGGTTGATTTCGGATAATAGGCGGAATAGGTTATCAATATGCCCATTCCCAAAGAGAGGGAGAAGAATGCCTGACCCAACGCGTTGACAACTGTCGATGCCGTTATCTTTGAAAAATCAGGCTTGAAAAAATATGAAAGTCCTTCAGATGCTTGGGGCAAGGAGAGGGAGGCAATACAGAAGAGAACAAGCAGGACGAAGAGTGCGGGCATAAGGATGTTGCTCACCTTTTCTATACCTTTCTGCACCCCCTTTAGAAGAACAAGGATATTCAGAAAGATCATCACATAGGTTGCAAGAAGGGGCTCCCAACTCCCCCCTATGTATCTTCCCATCTGTACCCGGAAATTGATATCGCTTGCAACTGAAACATTCCGGTATAACTCACCTGTGAGCGACTGCCAGAAATATTCCAGCGTCCAGCCGGCCACAACCATATAGAAAGAGAGAATTAGATAGGAGGCAAGAATGGCGAGCACGCCGGTGACCCACCACTTTTTTCGCGGGGCAAGTTTTTTGAAGGAACCCATGGCATCTTTGCACGTACCTCTGCCAAGGGAGAATTCAGCCAGCATGACAGGGATTCCCAACAATGCCACGCACACTATGTAGAGAAGCAAAAAGGCAGCCCCGCCGTTAGCCTGAGCCTCGGCAGGGAATCTCCACACGTTGCCCAATCCCACTGCAGACCCGACAGTGGCAGCTATCAAACCTATTTTGCTTCCGAATTGTGCTTTCCCTGCCATAAGGCAAAGTTAATAATTTTATTTCTTCTATTCTTATGACCCCCTTTTTCTTTATACGATTGCTTTAATTTTAG
>JAFLTM010000015.1 GCA_022509225.1 Muribaculaceae bacterium | reverse complement strand
TGGAAGCTCCCTTCATCGGCATTATCCGCATCAGGTTCACAGGGTATAATCTCAGCATATAAGCACCCCTGCTTCATTTGCAAATTTATAAGAAAATGATAAAAAATACAAGTTCTTTGCTAAAACAGGTCATTAATGCTTGACAGGTTTATTTATCATATCCAAAAATTGATCTTCATTGATTATGGGTATTCCAAGTTTTTCACATTTATCTTTTTTTGCCGGACCCATATTTTCACCCGCGAGTACAAAACTTGTATTCTTGGAAATACTTCCGGCATTTTTCCCTCCTTCTCTTTCTATCAGTTCTTTATATTCATCTCGGGAATGATGTGAAAAAGTGCCTGAAATAACGATTGTTTTGCCGGCAAGGGCATCGCCTGCCGGGGCAAGTTTGTCGGCTGATAGAGCCATCTGTACCCCGGCTTTCTTCAACCGGTCTATATTGTTGACATTAACAGGATCTTTCAGATAATCATAGATACAATTTGCGAGAATAGGGCCGATATCTTGAATTGCGGTTAATTCATCAACCGTCATTCCTTGCATATTTTCCATTGTCTTGACGCCTAAGGCCAGACGTTTGGCTGTTGTTTCACCCACATTCGGGATTGACAGGGCATAAATCACCCTTTCAAAGGGTACCTCTTTTGATTTTTCTATACCCTCCATTATTTTTTTAGCCGTTTTTTCACCAATTCTTTCCAGACTTTCCAATTTCTCCTGTGTAAGATCGTAAATGTCAGCTATATTTTCAATCAGGCCACAATCGAAGAGAAGTTCGGCTGTTTCTTCACCTATTCCGTCAATATCCATCATTCTTCTTGCACAGAAATGTTCTATTTTCCCTGTTATCTGGGGACGACAGCCATATTTATTCGGACAATACCAGGCTGCTTCACCAAAAATTCTAACCAATTTTGTTCCGCAAACGGGACAGTTTGTCACGAAATGAATTTTAGGGGCTTCCGGATTTCTTTGAGATTCGTCAACACCTGTTATCTTTGGGATAATTTCACCCCCTTTTTCCACATAAAGCCAGTCGCCCTCATGGATATCGAGTTCCTGAATAATATCATCGTTATGTAAAGATGCACGTTTCACCACTGTGCCTGACAAAAGAACCGGTTCAAGGTTGGCAACCGGTGTAACTATACCCATCCTTCCGGTTTCAAAGGAAACAAAACGGAGTTGGGTGCAAGCATTTTCCGGATTAAATTTGAAAGCTATTGCCCAACGGGGTGATTTGGCCGTGTAGCCTAAATTCAATTGTTGTCTCAAGGAATTTACCTTGAAAACCAAACCGTCGGTTGCGACCGGCAATTCCTTCCTATGTTCATCCCAGTAATTTATATAATTGTCAACCTCTTCCAAAGTGTGAAGAAGAGACATGGCCGATGAAACCTTAAATCCCCATGATTTAGCAGCAAGCATATTGTCAAAATGATTGTCGTAGGGTAATTCATCGCTTAGCAAATAATAAAACCTTGCATCAAGATGTCTTTTGGCAACTTCACTTGATTTTCTCATTTTTAAGGTTCCCGAAGCTGCATTTCTGGGATTGGCGAAGAGTGGTTCCTCATTGTATGCTCTCTCTGCATTAAGTTTCTCAAAAACTTCCCAAGGCATTAAAATCTCCCCTCTGATTTCAAAATAATCAGGCCAGTCGCCGGGTTGAAGTTCAAGCGGGATACTCCTGATAGTCTTGACATTAGCTGTGACATCATCACCTTGGGTTCCATCACCGCGTGTAACCGCTCTTTCCAACCTTCCCTCCCGGTAAAAAATAGAGATCGACACACCATCAAATTTCATTTCACCCACGACTGAAAACTCTTCTCCTTCAAGTGATTTTCTGATTCTATTGAACCATTCATCCACTTCCTCTATTGAATATTCATTCGATAGGGACATCATTGGACGCTCATGCAAAACATGCTCGAAATCTTTGCTCAGATCTGAACCCACCCTTTGTGTGGGTGACAAAGGATCAAAAAATTGAGGATATTCATTTTCAAGTGATTCAAGTTCCTTCATCAGCATGTCAAAGTCACGGTCTGAAATAACCGGTGAATTGAGAATATAGTAATTGTGATTGTGACGGTGAAGTTCCTCACGCAAATTCTCGATACGCTTTTTAGCATCAAATTCTGTCATAAAGAATTTATTTAAATTTCTAAAGAAAGGGATTATGTCTCATTTAAAGCTTTAGAGGGAAAGGGTAGTCAACTTTCCATAGAAACAAGCCTTTTGCGGGCATAGATACCCCGGCAGAACATCGGTCTTTTCTATCAATTATTTCTTTGAACTCGGAGATAGAGAGTCTTTTGCAACCTATTTCCAAGAGTGTGCCGACAATTGCTCTCACCATATTTCTCAAGAATCTGTCTGCGGAAATAGTGAAAACAATTCCATCTTTTAAGCCACCTATAAAATCAAGTGCTTCATTATCATCCCGGATATTCCTCCATATAGCTTCAGACACTTTGCAGATATTGGTTTTTGAATCGGAATGCAGTTTGGCGAAAGATGTGAAGTCTGATGTTTCAAAAAGAATTTTTGCTCCCAAATTCATTTCATCAATATCAAGTGGACCGGATGATTTAAAGCAAAATGGATATTGGAATGGATCTTTACTAAAAGAAATGAAATATTTATATGTTCTTTTTGATGCATCAAAACGTGCATGCGCGTCGGGATGAATTGATGTCAACCCGTTTATACTAATGTCAGGACCACAGAGACCATTAACAGACTGCAAAAATTTTTTCTTATCGTCAATTTCAATGTCATGGTCAAAATGAGCCCACATTTCCCTGGCGTGAACTCCGGCATCGGTCCTGCCGGCACCTGTTATCGGAGTGGTTTGCCTTAAAACAGTGGATAAAGCTTTTTCAATTACAAATTGAACACCAATTGCATTAGGTTGGGATTGCCAGCCATTGAAGTTGGTTCCATTGTAAGATATGTTCAGGAAATATCTCATTCTAGCAAACCTCAATCTCTTTCAAGATAGGTGATGCCATATAGGCCCGATTTATAGTTGCTAAGGAACTGGCGACCCTCCTCCGGAGTGATAACTCCATCTTTAACAGAGGCTGTGACCCATCGCTCAAGATTTCTAACTAATTTTTTGGGATTATATTCCACATAATCAAGCACATCGGCTACAGGTTCTCCGTCAATTATCTGTTCTATCTCATATCCGTTTTTTGAAACTGAAATATGCACGGCGGCAGTGTCGCCGAACAGGTTATGTAGATCCCCTAATATTTCCTGATAAGCGCCCACCAGGAAAACACCTATATAATAATGTTCATTCTGTTTTAAAGGGTGAACCGGGAGAGAATAGGATATTCCCTGAGGGGAAACAAACATATTTATTTTGCCGTCGGAATCGCATGTGATATCCTGAATTGTGCAACGTCGTGTGGGTTTTTCCTCCAATTTGGAAATCGGCATGATCGGAAAGACCTGGTCTATAGCCCAAGAGTCGGGCAGACTTTGAAATAAAGAGAAGTTGCAGAAATACTTCTCAGGCAACATCCTGTCGACTTTTTTAAGTTCTTCCGGTGGATGTTTCATTGATCTTGTGAGATCATTAACATCCCGGGCAACCGACCAAAAAAGTTTTTCAATTTGAGCCCGTGTTTTTAAATCAAGCAGTCCCAGGCTGAATAATTCGAGAGCTTCTTCCCTAATCTGGAGAGCGTCATGCCAGTCTTCAAACATTGTGGTGGGATTTATTCTGTCCCAGATGTTAAATAATTCCTTTGCAAGTTCGTGTGCATCCGGTTCCACTGTCTCATTATCATTCCATATAGGCAATTGGGTAGTTTCCAAAACTTCGATAATCAATACAGAGTGATGGGCAGTGAGCGATCTTCCGCTCTCAGTAATTATGTTTGGTTGCCTAAGATTATTTTTTGTGCAAACATCAGTTAGAGCAGAAACAGAGTCGTTGACATATTCCTGGATTGAATAATTCATGGAATGTTCACCTATGGAAGATCTGGTTCCGTCATAATCAACTCCCAGTCCTCCTCCAATATCAACAAATTCAATTCCGAACCCCATTTTAGATAGTTGCACATAGAATTGCATGGCCTCCCTCAAAGCATTTTTTATTTTTCGGATTTTCGTGATCTGGCTACCGATATGAAAATGAATGAGTTTGAGTGACTCCATCATGCCATGTTTTCCCAAAAATGAAAGTGCATCAAGGAGTTCCGAGGAATTCAAGCCGAATTTGCTGACATCACCGCCCGACTCTTCCCATTTCCCACTTCCTGATGAAGAAAGTTTAATACGAATGCCAAGATTGGGGACTATATTCAATCGTTTTGCAACATCGGCTATAAGTTTCAATTCATTAAGTTTCTCTACAACGATATAGATTCTTCTACCCATTTTTTGGGCGAGAAGCGCCAGCTCCACATAATCTTCATCTTTATAACCATTGCAAATAATGATGCTGTTGGAATTAGGATTTACACCTAAAACAGCGTGAAGTTCAGGCTTGGATCCGGCCTCAAGACCTACATTATATTTATTCCCGTGGCTGACTATCTCTTCCACGACTTGCCTCATCTGGTTAACCTTGATTGGATAAACGATGAAGTTCTGTCCTTTGTAATTATATTCGTCGGCTGCTTTTTTGAAGCATGAAGAAATCTTCCGGATTCTGTCGTCAAGAATATCGGGAAATCTTAAAAGAACCGGTGCAGAGACATCTCTCACAAGGAGTTGGTCCATTATTTCTTTTAAATCTACAGGCTCACAGTCTTCGTAAGGTGTGACCTGAACATGACCTTTGTCGTTTATAGAAAAATATTTAAGACCCCAGCCACCGATATTATAAATTTCAGCTGAATCTTCTATCCTCCACTTCCTCATTAATGCTTTATAAAGGTTTAAGGGTTAATGAATTGTTTGATGACTTAATAAAGTTGAAAAATCAGTTAGATTCCTGTTTCCTGCCCAGAATTTCAAAGAAATGCACATGCACCTCAGTTACTTTCCTGTTGATTTTCAATCTGTCTTCATATTCTCTTGTTTTGAGTCGTCCCTCAACGTAAAGGAGGGTTCCTTTCTTTACGTAACGCTCCACCATCCTTGCCAGATCTCCGAAAAACACGAGTTTGTGCCAATCAGTAATTTCCATCCCTTTCGGACTATGTTCATTTGTTGCCAAAGACACTAATGCCAACGGTTTATCTTTTTCCGGATATCTGACTTCCGGATCATTCCCAACATTACCTAATAAGATTACTTTGTTAACAGACATATTGTGAATAATTTATAAAAACGATTATTTATTAACAATACCGAATAATGATGTTTTAAGTTGCAACCCTGTTTTTTCATGCAGCCCAAAGAAAAGATTCATAACATGTGTGGCATCACCGGCCCCTCCTCTAAGTCTTCCGTCTGCAACGGCTTCGACATTAAGTTTGTCAGGCGATGTTTTCGATATAGAAATTACGCATTTTTGAGTGCCTGCAATTTCGTTTGTTTCTATAGGTGAAAAAGAGGTGAACGTGAAGTTGTGATCATCATAAATTCCCTCATAAATTTTTTCAATCTCTTCCAACGAGAGGCTGCACTCTAATTCAAAGGAAATTTTAATTCCTCTTTTGTCATGGTGATTGAAAGCAAAGTTCAGTATGATATTGCCGTTAAAACTTGGTTGAATTTCTTTTAGCATTTCTGTGATGCCTGATTTTTCCTCATCCCATTTTCCAATTTCATTTTTCATTCCATCCGGAATTTCCACATTGATATGAAGTGAATTTTTTAAGAGCATATACATAGCCAGAGGGTAGAGGCTAATCATGATTGGAACAAAAACAGGGTAAAGGAGTTGTGCTTTCGTTGCACCTCTCACCAGCGCTTTCCTATTAATTTCAGAGAGTCCGATTTCGGTTTTAAAAGGTAAGTCTTTAGTAGTGGAGTCAAGGATAATTATCTTGAGATCCGACATTTCGTCAGAAAGAGTATAGAGAGTATCCGGTATTTGAGAGGAATCGGCTATAAACACAAGATTAAGGTCGTCAAAATTAATCTGATCGGAGAAATTCACAATTTTTTCACCAATAAGCCCCGGATGAACAGAACAAACATTTCTCCCGGTCAACGAAGGGGCATATAGATTAATAATTTCCACCTCAGGATGATTAACGAGAAGTCGGATTAATTCTCCACCATCTGGATGATCCGCTCCGATTATACCAATTTTATACATTGTTCAAGTATGTTTTATCACTGTAAGGTGATTTATTTCTTACGATATTCTATTTCGGCTTTAATCCGGGCAGCCTGCTCGTAGTTTTCATTTTCCACAGCTTCATTCATCGCCTGTTCAAGTTGTTCCAGGGTCATTCTGTTAAAAGAGGGAGAGTATGTATCTTGTGATTTGCTTTTGGAACTCTCTTCCGAGAACGTATTTTCCCTTGTCCTCTCGGTGGGATCGAATCCTGCCTCCATGAGCACATCCTCGGTGGTATAGATAGGAGCATTAGCTCTTATGGCAAGAGCCACAGCATCCGAGGATCTTGCATCGATCACCTTTATATTAAAACCATCTGTCAAATAGAGGTCGGCGGCAAAGACACCGTTTGGTAATTTTTTGATCATTACCGATTCAAGATATATACCGAAAGATTGAAGGGTGTCTATCATAATATCGTGGGTTAATGGTCTTGGAACCTTTATATCTTGCAGTTTGCATTCAATTGCCTGAGCCTCGGGAAATCCGATAATAATAGGAATCCTCCTTTGGGTGCCAACTTGTTGCAGAATTAGAGCGTAAACACCTGATTCTATCTGATTATAAGTGATTCCAATTAATTCAAGCCTATATTTGGGTTCCATATTTTTCTGATTTATTGTAGCCTATATTTATAAATCATTATTATCGGGAGTTGTGATCATTGCCGAACCTAAGCAGATTTGTGTGTCGGGAGTATAGAGAATGGCGAATTGTCCCGGTGCTATACCCTGTATCTCCTGATCAGAAATAAGTGTCAATCCCTCACCCTCAGGGGACATGGAAAGGGTTCCTGTGTTAAATTCAGGCACATGGCGTATTTTAAATGCAACCGATATTTCCGGGTTTTCCACTGATAGGGGATTCTCAGCAATCCAGTTTGGTTCGGTGAGGTTTATTGTTTTCCCATATTGCAATGGCGTGTCGTAACCTTTTGAAACGTAGAGGATATTTTCTGGAATGTTTTTTTTGATAACGAACCAGGGGCCGCCGCTTAAACCCAATCCTTTCCTTTGACCTATGGTGTGGAACCAGATTCCATTATGGGAACCCAGTTTCTTGCCTGTTTCATACTCGATTATATCCCCCTTTTTTTCTCCAAGATGCCTTTTTATAAAATCACGGTAATTGATTTTACCAAGAAAACAAATGCCCTGAGAATCTTTTCTGCCTGCATTTGGGAGAGATGCATTTTTGGCTATTTCCCTCACTTCTGTTTTTGTGAGGTCCCCTAAGGGAAACATTATATGCGATAATTGTTTTTTCGATATGGAAGCTAAAAAATCGGTCTGATCCTTTACAGGGTCTTTGGCGGTAGCCAGATAATATTTCCCATTCTGTTCCTTAATAGAGGCATAATGACCTGTGGCTGTTTTATCGAAATCCTTTCCCCACCTTTCTTCAAAGAATCCAAATTTGATCAGTTTGTTGCACATCATGTCGGGATGTGGGGTCAGCCCCTTTTTTACCGTTTCAAGGGTATATTTCATCACATAGTCCCAATATTCCTCATGAAGTGACACAACTTTTAAAGGAAGATTGTATTTTTTTGCAAGGAGTTGGCAGATCTCTATATCTTCTTCGGAGGAACAGTCGCCTTCTCCATTGTCATTATCTATTTTGATATAGAAAAGATGAAGGTCGTGCCCCTCGGAATAGAGTTTATGAACCACGACCGCACTGTCGACACCTCCGGATGTGAGAACTGCAATCTTCATACTTCTTCAAGTTCTCCCTCGCTTTTATTTTCAGTGTGAATAATATGAAGCGACAGGAAATAATCCACGGATATTTTGCCGGGTCCAACCAATAGGAGGAAGAAATAGATTCCCATGAACAAGATCGGCACATAACCTAATTGCTGCCAATCTAAAAGATATGCGGGTTCATTCACATAGTGTTGAAGCAATTGATATTCAGCCAGGATCATCGACACGAAAGGGGGGATAATCATCAATCTTGTAAGGAAGCCGAACATTATAAAGCTGGAACAGACAATTTCAATGCAAATCATCACAATCAGGGTTGCATGACTCGACATTCCTAACACTTCAGGAAAAACATGTTTGAAGAAATCAAAATTATGAATCTGCCTGACACCGAACTGGAGCAACATGACACCTACAAAAAGCCTCAGGAACAGTCTCCCCATGTTCGTGTAAGAGTAGCCTGTAGCCTTGAAATATATCCACTTAAGTGTTTTTGAAAATCCGTGAGGCTTCATCTGTTGCCATGTAATTAATTAACAATTTCCAATGCCTGATTCACCGCAGTTTGAAGAGGTGAGTTTTTTAACTGGATAGCACCGTCAGATCCGATAAGATAGACTGAAGGGTTCAACCTCATATCATATTTTTCGTCAAGATCAATACCTTTGCCCACCTTCCATCTGCGGGTGTAATTGTCAACTGATTTTTTCCAATCGCCTGCGGAAGAATTGACAATATATAAGACGTTGAGCTTCCCCTTGTCAATGGCTTGGTTTAATTCGGTATTGATTTCAAGCCCCAGTCTCACCATACGCCAGTCTGTGTTTTCAGGATCTCCAAAAATGATAAGTGTGGGGGTGGACATAGGAAAATATTGTGATATTTTCCCGTCGGGTTCCTCAAATGAAAACGACGGGGCTTTATTCCCTATAAGTGTGGAACGAAGAATTTCAGCTTCCTTACGATACCTCTCTTTCCTTGATTCCGACACTTTTTTATTTTTGATGGCTGCATCAAGGAATTTAAGATAAAGGATGTCTGACCAATATTCGGCATTAGGCCCATAGAGATTTTCCTTGGCCGCTTTGGCCATCTGTACCAATAAAACGGGGTTATTTGATATTTTGTCAATGAGCTTTTCCACAGATTGAAGAGAAAGATCTTGATCAGCCCATCTTAGGCTCGTGCAGAATACACTGAAAGCATGATTAAGTGCTATCTGGTCAACCGCCTGCTGGTTCTTTGTGTCTAAATTATTCCAAAAATTTTTAACCAGATATCCTGTTCTGTCAGTCAATGTTGTCAGTTCATCAGGCACTTCGGGATACTCAAACAAGGGTTCTATTTCAATCACTTCCTGAGCTACGGCTTTTGTTGAGCCAAAGCATGTGACAAGCAGGATTATTAAGTTTATGAGTCGTTTGAATTTCATCTATTATGGAATATTATTAAAATTAAGAATCAATATATTGACAATGATAACGAATTAACCCGTTCAAGGGATTACGGGTTACTTTTGAAATTTCTATTCCGTGCTCATCTGCAATTTTAACAAGAATGTTTTCAAATTCCACTGCAACAGAACCTGTCAACCCCAACGGTAAATTCCTATTTTTATAATAGTGCAGGATATTCCTGTTGAAAAAACTTTGGAATTCATTGTAAACGAGGCTATAAATTTCCGGATTATGAATATTCTCTTTGATGAAAGGCACAAAGGATGCTAAATATCGTGCTGCATTTTTTTGAGAGTAAATCTTTGATATCAAATCCTGAAGTGACAGATTATAATACTTAAAAAAACCGTTTCCTAACTCCGGAGATAATTGTTTTTTGAAAATGTCGCCTATCAATCGTTTCCCGAGTGCGCATCCGCTACCTTCATCCCCAAGAATAAATCCTAGGGGGGGAATATGATCGATGATTATGCCATTTTCATACAAGCATGAATTGGAACCGGTGCCTAAAATTGCTGCAACTCCGTTGTTGTCTCCGAAAAGGGATCTGCAAGTTCCGGTGAGATCACTTTCAACGCTGACGTTTGCTTTACAAAATACGGTTTCCAAACAAAATTTCATATTATCGGCAAGAACCCCCGGCACACATCCGGCCCCATAGAAAAAGATTTCCGCTATCTCTTCCTGCTCCGGTATTTGTTTTCGAACCTCTTCAAGTATCTTTTGAATTTCATTTAAAGATTGATGAACCGGATTGATGCCTTCTGTTTTAAACAAAACAGCGTCCGGGAGCTTCTCTAACAGAAACGCCCAGTCGGTTTTAGTAGCACCGGCATCAGCAATGAGTGTGCCTCTCATTTCCAATTCAATGTTACGAATATGAAGTTCAAGACAAATTTAATATTAATTTGATATATATGCAAAAACATGTTTTGTCTTGTTAATTGGGGTGTATGGTTGCGATTTTTCAGAATTAATTGTGTATATTTGCGTTATAAACAAATATAATATAATTCTAAGAAAATATGAAGAAAATAATTTTCGGATTAACGGTGTTGTGCGCAACCGGCTTGTTATCAGGCGTCACAGTTAATGCACAATCACTTTCTCCCTCCACAAAAACACATTGGGACAAAGGTACTCTTGTGGTGGAGACACCTGAACGTCCGGCAGGTCAGGAACACGTTCTTGGACTCACCACTCCAAAAATGGAGACAGTAAGGGTAGCGTTTGTCGGACTTGGTATGAGAGGTCCTTGGGCAGTAAATCGTTTCGCAAACATACCCGGTGTGGAAATCGTCGCTTTATGCGACTATGATTCCGCTCGTGCCGAGTATAGCCAAAAATATCTGAGAAGCAAGGGGCTTGCTCCTGCCGACACTTATTTTGGAGAAAACGGCTACCAAGCGATTATGCAACGTCCTGATGTAGATTTGGTTTATATTGCAACAGACTGGGATCATCATTTCCCGGTGGCTAAAGCCGCTTTGGAGAATGGTAAGCACACTGCGATTGAAGTTCCCTCTGCCATGAATCTTGAACAGATATGGGAGCTCATCGACCTTTCAGAAAAAAACAGGTTGCATTGCATGATTCTTGAAAATTGCTGCTACGACTATTATGAGCTGAACGCGCTTGAAATGGCACAGGCAGGCGTATTAGGTGAGATTTTGAGGGCTGAAGGAGCCTATATTCATAACCTCGATGAATTCTGGGATGCTTATTGGAAGAATCCCGAGGGCGATCCCGACGGTTTGGGCTGGAGACTCAAATATAATAAGGAAAATAGGGGAGATCTCTATGCCACTCATGGCTTAGGCCCTGTTGCTCAGGCTATGGATATTCACAGAGGCGACCGTTTCAAGACACTTGTTGCGATGGACACTAAATCTGTTATCGGTAAAGAGCTTGTTGAGAGAAAGACAGGAGAAAAATGTGATGATTTCCGTAACGGTGATCACACCACGACACTTATGCGCACTGAAAACGGTAAAGTTGTAGAGATTCAGCATAATGTTATGACTCCGCAGCCGTATAACCGTCTGTATAAGTTGACCGGAACAAAAGGTTATGCAACCAAATATCCGGAACCTGAAATTGCCCTTGATCAGTCACAGCTTAAAGCAAGCGGTGTTGAGCCGAATATAAATGATTTGTCAAGCCATAGCTTCCTTCCCAAAGAGGAATACGAGGCATTGATGGCAAAATACACCCATCCCATCATCACGAAATATGGAGAACTCGGTCGCGAACTCGGACACGGCGGTATGGACTTTATGATGGATGCTCGTCTGGTTTATTGTCTGCAGAACGGTCTTCCATTGGATATGGATGTTTATGACCTCGCCGAATGGTGCAGCCTTGGAGAACTCGGTTCTTTATCGATGGATAATAACAATGCCGCCGTCACATTCCCTGATTTTACCCGGGGACACTGGAACGACCAGCAAGGTTATCGCCACGCTTATGCATCACCTGAAGATGAACAGGCTGCAGAAGCTAAAGCAAAGGCTTATACAGCCGCTAATCAAAAAGCCACAGCCGACAATAATCTTTGGGCTCTTTATGATGCGGTGAAGGCTGCTCCAACTCCCAAAGCAAAAGAGAAAGCTGAAAAAGTTTATCGCAAGGCGGTGGAAAAAGCTCAGAAACAAATTGAAAAAGAACTTGCAAGCAAGTAAATTATCAATCTAAACCATAAAATGAGGGTGCATCAAACAAATTGGTGCACCCTCATTTTTTTCGCTAATCTAATTTAGATTACCATTTTTGGTAATGAATATTTTCGGTTTTGAACTTATCTTTCGGTTCCGGGTTCTCAGCCGGATAACCCATGGTTATAACATTGAGAGGAATAATATTCTCAGGGATTCCAAGCACGTTTTTAACTCCGTCAACCATTTCCTGACCGGGATATACTCCGCACCAAACTGCGCCGAGGCCATAGGCATGGGCTGCCAGAAGGATGTTTTCGGAAGCAGCGGAGCAATCTTGAATCCAATATTCCTGTCCCGGTCCTTCCATAGCTTTGTTGAGATCTCCGCAAACAATGATAGCTGCGGTTGCAGTCTTGAGGTTAAACCAAGGCTTGAGTGCATTGAGAGAATCGAGCACCTCACGTTCCGTTACAATCACGAAAGCCCAGGGTTGCGCATTCACTGCTGACGGGGCTGCCATTCCGGCTTTCACTATAAGATCGAGAGTGTCTTTAGCAACCGGTTGATCTGTAAACTGGCGGATACTTGTCCTTGTCATGATATTCTCAATTACAGCTGCTGTGTTGTCGGATGTTCCCATCTCTTCTTTTTGGTCTTTTGTTTCTGCACATGCTGCCATTATGCCGGCAATTACAACGCTTGCAGAAAGAAGTTTTACAAATTTCATAACTTATAAATTTAGAATTCGATTGCAAATTTAATAAGAAAAACGGTATATGTGCGTGAATATCTTCCTTTAACGTTCGGTTTGATGAATCGTTTTTCTTCGGAAAAACAAATAAAACAGGATCGCAATCAAGAGAGAATAAGCGGCAAAAATTAACCATGGTGCCTCCCAATCTCCCATAAAAAGTCGTATTGAATTTCCTGTTTCGCCGATTGGAACCATATCCCATCTGCAATAATGATTGATTATTGCACCTGCCGCAATCATGCCACCGGTGGCGCCTATGCCATTGCTCATCATCATCAGCAACCCCTGTCCGAATCCACGTGTTGTGTGGTCGCTTCTCTGATCCATGTAGATATGTCCGGCAATATTAAAGAAATTGAAAGAGATTCCATACACCACCATTGACAATATCAACCAGACCAAACCCGGACCCGGGTTTCCAATTCCTAAAAAAAGGAATCTCAAGCACCAAGCCACCAGTGCTATTGTAATAACCGTTTTAAATCCGATTCGTTTCATCGCTATTCCTGTGATCAGTATGAACGCTGCCTCGGATATTTGGGAAAGAGAGAAAAGCATGGTGGCGTTGCCTGCAGCTAATGAACCTGCAAATTCCTCAATACCCATGAAATGATTTATAAAAGGCACGGCGTATCCGTTGGATATCTGCAAACACACTCCGGTGAAAATGGCAAAAATCAAGAAAACACGCACATCTTTGAGCTTGAACATTTTGAAGGCTTTAAAACCGAAAATGTCGCCGAGAGATGAAGACTTGCCCGGGTCAGGAACTTCAGTGGCCGGCAAGGACAAAGTGTATAAAGCTGTTAACAAACCTAAAATCGAGCTTGAAAACAACTGCATCGGGGTGTATTGGAAACGATATGTGGCAGCGGGATTCAGATCATTGAGAGTGAATCCGAATTCACCGTTATATATATATGCAGAATTCACAAACCACATAGCCGCCACAAAACCTATCGTACCCCAGATTCTGATAACCGGGAACACGTCAACCGGTTGAAGCCCTTTTCTCTTTAAAAGAGCGAAAGTTGTTGTGTTGGACAGAGCCATCGTCGGCATATAAAAGGCAAGGAACCCGACATAAATCAAGAAAATCGGCCAAAATGAAAATTCAGTGCAGGTGCTTGTATAGAGCCAAGCACCCATCATAAATAGTGCGGCAAATAGATGGCACGTTCCCAACAATCTAAGGGATGGGACAAAACGGTCTGACAGATGTCCCATCAAAGCCGGGGTGATTAAGGAAACTAATCCTACGGCAGCATAAAACCATTGGATATCAGCCCCAATCCCTCCTGCGCCGAGCAATTGCCCGAAGCAAGAGAGATAGCAACCCCACACTGCAAATTGCAGGAAATAGAGAATCGACAGTCGGCTATGCATTGCTTAGAACTTCAATTCCACGCCACCCATCACGGTTATACCCGGCATGGGACACCCGTAAACAACTTCATATTTTTTATTAAATATATTGTCAAGCTTTACAAAGAATGTCACAGGCACTTTATACGGATATGTGTAGGCAGCTCTAAAATTGAATAGGCTATAGCTTACTGTGGAATCAGGATTACCATTGTTAAGGCTCCAGATATTGCTGTTTTCTAAATTGAATTCAAAGTTGTCGGGACTGAATGCAAGTGAAATATCAAGCTTGTTTTTGGGAGCATAAAGCACGTTCTTATTGTCAGTGTGAAGATAGGCATATCCAGCGTAAAGTTGCCATTTGGAATGAAAATGCCATGTTGCGTCAAGTTCAAAGCCCTTGTTCTTGAATTTTCCTGTGTTAACATTCATCGGGCTTCCGTCTATCATCTGGGTCTGGATCATATCTTTGCCATCTATAAAATAGAGGGCTGCGCCGTAATTTAATTTTCCTTCGCAAACAGTCTGACGGTAAGAGAGCTCATAATTAAGCATATATTCCGGTTTCAAATCGGAATTGGCAGGACGATATAGATATAATTCACGGATGTTTGGTGAACGGAATCCTTTGCTGAAAGAAAATTTTATTTCTGATTGCTGCACCGGTCGAATTATAAAACCAGCCTGGGGCACCCAGATATTTCCATACTGTGAATTGTGCTGCAACCTGACTCCGGCATTCAGGGAGAGAATATTATGAAGGAATCCTTGTTGCATTATGAGGTAGCCGGCCACTTCATTCTCATGGTGCCATGCTTCCGATGGATTAAAAGCGCCATCTGTTTCAGGATCATACACATTTTCTTTAGGTGTATTCCAGATATGTCCGCCCCAGTGCTGAAAATCCAAACCCACCGATAAGTCATTGTCAATCCATGGGTTAATGGTTTCAAACAGGGCAAATCCCATATTGTAATCGGTTAGATTGAAAAGATAGTTTTTTTCAGGGGTGCCCGGAGTGTTCCCGTCATCTAATTTATGTTTGCCCCAATTGATATAAGCCTGCACACCGCCATGAACCTTGTCATAGTGATTATTGGCATATAGCTGCGCAGTGCCGCGGAAAATATTGGTCCACATGTTTTCAAGAGGATCCTGAATCGTCCCTGGGTTGTTTGCCGTGCTTTGCGTCATGTCGACATTTGTCCCGACATTCCAATGAGAAGAAGCGGAATACTGGAGTTGGATGTATTCATTTGCAAGCCAGAAGTCACTTCCGGGACGATTATTGTTACTACGGTCTAATTGACCGGCCACAACTGCTGAAAACTTATCTTTCTTGAATCCCGTCATCAGATTAAATTTAGATGTATAATAGGACCCGAACATAGCTCTTGCCTTACCAGTGAATCCGTCTTGACGTTGACGTTTGGTTATTATATTCACCGAACCTGCCATCGCGTTCGAGCCATACAGAATGGAAGATGGCCCTTTTACAACCTCAACTCTTTCAACCCCGTTTGCAACATAGGTGTCGGCATTTGAATGTCCGAACATTCCGGCCCATTGCGGCATGCCATCTATCATGAATAGCACCTTGTTCCCGCTTCCCACACCGCGAATATTCACGGTTCCTGCCGAACCGCCGGAGACACCATAACCTTCCATGCCTCTTTCGCTCACAAAAAGACCCGGAACATGATTCTGAAGAATAGGCAATAATGAGGATTCCGTCGATTTCTCAATCTGCTCGGAAGAAACCACCGTCACATCCATGGGAGTGAGCGCAACCTCTACTTTGACAGGTGCAGTGACAAGCAATTCAGAAAGAGAAACGGTGTCGTTCACGTTTTGGGCAACACTTAAGGAGGTGCCCAAAATTGCAATTGAAAAACCTAAGGATAAGGATTTCATATATTTTTGCTTTTTTGTTGAATAATGTTAACTTTGATGAAGCAAAAATACTTAAATATTTTTAATATCTGTAATAATGATTCAGATAATAATAAAAATATAACTAAAATATCACTTAAAAATGGATGAAAGACATTTTTTTGATAGTTTATCAGAGAGTTGGGATGATAATGAGGTCTTGTCAACCCCTGAAAGAGTGAACGAGATACTCGATTATTTGGATATCAAGCAAGGGCAAAAGGTATTGGACCTTGGAACAGGCACGGGAGTCCTTCTCCCTTATATAGCTAAGAGAGTAGGGCCGGAAGGTCTTATAACAGCCGTTGATTACTCTTCCGGGATGCTTGGAAGGGCAATTAAGAAAAATAGTGGGTTGTTACCTAAACCTACATTCCTGAACCTTGATTTTGAATCGGAAAATATTCCTGATGAATATGATCGGATAATATTATACTGTGTTTATCCTCATCTTCATGACCCGATAGCCACCCTGTCATGGTTAAAGAGTGTGAATCTTAAACAAGGAGGGACTATTTCTATTGCCTTCCCATGTTCTGCAGATTTTATCAACCGAATTCATGAACAGAACCATTCCGAAAGTGGGAAGTTGGTGACTCCTGCACGCTTAAAAGAGCTGTTGCAAGAAAACGGGTTAAATGCTGAAGTTATTGCCGATGCCGATACTGCGTATATAGTTAATATTTACAAGTAAACGACTGTTTAAGGTGTGTTTTTCAGGTAATTTTTTTAACTTTGAACATTCATAAGAAAAAATACAAGATGAAGACAAAATTTTTATTCCTATCCATTCTTACGGCAGGTATGTGTTTCACATCCTGCGGAGGCGACAAGCAAAAGGTGACTGAGGATGAAAATCTGACAACCCAGTCCACTGACACTGCAACAGTTTATTACATTAAAGACATCACACCTGAAAATCTGGTAAAAGTTTATGAGGCGCTGGGTGTTCCGGTTCCTGAAAATGCGAAGGTTGCAGTAAAGATTTCCACCGGCGAATCTAAAGAATCATATAATCTTGAAGTAGGTCTGATTAAAGATCTTGTGCAGAAAGTGAACGGCACTTTGGTTGAGAGCAACACAGCCTACGCCGGCAACCGTAACACAACGGAAGCCCATAGAAAAGCAATAGAAGAAAGAGGTTATCTTGAAATAGCAGATGTGGATATCATGGATGCGGAAGGCACAACAAAAATCCCGGTTCAAGATTCAACCTGGATTCATTATGATATTGTAGGCGATCATCTGCCAAATTACGATTTCATGATCAACCTCGCCCACTTCAAGGGCCATCAGATGGGTGGTTTCGGTGGCGTGCTAAAGAATGCAAGTATCGGGGTTGCTTCAACGGAAGGCAAAACTTACATCCACTCGGCTGGACGAATCGAAAATCCCGACAAAATTTGGGAATATACCGATAATCAAGACGGCTTTATTGAAGCTATGGCTTCGGCTGCCCAGGCTGTACATAATTATTTCAAACAACCCGGTAAAGATATTGTCTATGTCGATGTGTTGAACAATATGTCGATTGACTGTGATTGTAACGGACATCCACAGGCACCGGTATTGAAAGATATGGGAATTATGGCGTCTACAGATCCTGTGGCTCTTGACAAGGCTGCCCTGGATTTGGTGTTTGGTCACGAAAATATTGATGGTGACGATGCATCACCTTTGATTGAGCGAATAAAGGAAATGCATGGAACACACATAATAGAACATGCTGAGAAAATAGGACTTGGCACCACAAAATATAAACTTGTAACGCTCGATTAAAACAAGATTTTAGCTTAAAGGGGGTATGTCAAATTTTTGGCATACCCCCTTAAAATATCTATATTGATTTAGTCGTTAAGAATAAGTCCGATAGAGTTGGGAGACCTCTCGGGATATTTATTTTTTAAGCAGAATTGTAATGAACCGAAAAATAACCGGCTGCCTTAAAACAATCAAAGAATGGTTACAAAACATGTCTTATCGGACAGGGGTTATTGTAACGCTTTGCTGCATTCCTTTCTATATACTTTCATTTGCACAATTTGCACTTCCGCTTAGTATGGCATGGAAAAGTGCTCTTTGGGTGATCCTGTTCGGCTTGGCCAAGACTTTTCAATATGGCGGCTTAACGATATTGGGTGCTAAGGGTATCGGAAATTTAAAGGATTGGATACGTAAAAAAAAGAGCTTCAAGGCTCAAACCTAAAACTTGAGTAATACCGGGTCATTCCTGATTCTCTCTTTTTGTAAGGCATCCTTATTGCGGATTTGTGTGTTCCGCCGGATCTTTATCTACGTAAAGTTGAGGCTTTTATAAGGGGTAGAATGACGTTGGAGAATTTTTCGCGTGATATGATCCTGTAATGGAAATTTACCGTCTCATTGTAAATGTCGCTATGGTGGGCGATATAATCACCGGCTTCAAATTGTGTGTTTAAATCATGTCTGTCTTTTTCTTCATTTTCAAAATGGAGATTTAAGCCGGTGATTTCATTGTCGATTTCATCCCATATTTCCATCCATGTTTCACCATCCGGAGGGTTAATGCCTTGCACGCTTTCTACAAAATTATCAAAGAAAATATCGTAGGGGATTATATTCTCCTTTATAAGCTTCAGATTCACTCTGTAGAAATTTCCCTGAAATCCTGTCGGTTCATAGTCAGGACCATCAAACACCTCTGTGGTGTTAAGCTCATATCTTAGATATTTTCCGGAGGCTGCAGTATCGTTCAGAAGATGCCCGGGGCCGAAAAAATCTTGCATAAAGTTTTTGTAAACATCCCGGTATTGTGATGTGGGATAATTTGATATTTGATAAATCAAAGCTTGTTTTATGGAATCACTTCGTGAGTACAGGCTTTCATTATGGTGACTTGAGTTTTGGGCATGAATATCGTTATTGATAAAAATTGCGAATAAAACCCACAATAGAGTTGCCAATGTATTATTAGAGTGATTTCTCATCTGATAAAAATTCATTTTATATTGATTATCTGAAATATATGTTTCTAACTACACCCCACACAACGTAGAGTGAGATATAAATGAACGCTGCGCTTTTCCCGAAAGCGAATTTTTTAAGGTTTGTTTTTTTGAAAACAGGTAGATAAGTAACAACCACCACCAGTCCCAGATAAATAAGGCCGATGGCGAGGAAAGGGTTGAAGAGAAATGCCTCTTTAAGGTTGCCATTCAAGATTGCATGCGCAGCCCTTGTGGCTCCACAAGAGGGACAATCAAGGCCGGTGAAAGTTTTGAACATACATTTCGGCATCCACAACGCAGTCATGGGGTCTACATTTCTTAAGATGAAAAGTAAGCCTGCAATAATGGGGATTGCTATGATAACTACCCATGTTCTTGTTGAAATATTGCGGGATGGAACCAAGTTATGATATAATTAGTTAGTCAAATAGCTGAGCACGGGGGTTTAATTTGAACGGTAAAGGGTCAAATTTCGACAAAATTAAAAATAATAATCCGTTTTGTCATTAAAAAGAATTAATCAGTTTTTTTTACGATTACTTTAAAAGTTATGGACGAGGGTTAGCGTTTTGAATTTTAACCTAAATTTCATAACTTTTCAGCGAATTAGTCAATACATCATCATCAAAGATATCGAAGGAGAAAGAATATATATAGCGATTGACCTGAAGAGTTTTTATGCTTCGGTGGAATGTGTAGAGAGAGGTCTTGATCCCCTTGACACCCTGTTGGTTGTTGCTGATGCCACAAGGACCGAAAAAACCATTTGTCTGGCTGTCTCGCCTGCACTTAAAGCATACGGCATAGGAAGTCGTCCACGTCTTTTCGAAGTTGTGCAGAGAATAAGGGAAGTGAACAGTGAGCGAGGAAGGCGAGGAAAGTCAATCTCTGCAAAAGTTCTTAATGAAAGTCCTGACATAAGCATTGATTATCTTGTGGCTACTCCCCGCATGCAACTTTATATAGACTACAGTAGCAGGATTTATGATGTTTATCTTAAATTCATTGCGCCGGAAGATATACATATTTATTCTATCGATGAGGTCTTTATGGATGTTACCGGCTATCTTAAGGTCTATGATATGTCGGCACATGAGCTTGCCATGACCATAATCAGAAGTGTTCTAAAAGAAACGGGAATCACAGCCACGGTGGGAATAGGCACAAACCTCTATCTTGCCAAGGTTGCAATGGATATCGTGGCTAAGAAAATGCCTCCTGATAAAGACGGTGTCAGAATAGCCGAGCTTGATGAAATGAGTTACAGGCATAAGCTTTGGGATCATCGACCCTTGACCGACTTTTGGAGAGTGGGGAGGGGCTATGCAAAATCTTTGGCTCAACACAATATCCTCACAATGGGAGATATTGCACGCCAATCTATAGTTAAGGAGGATTTGCTTTATGGTTTGTTGGGGGTAAATGCCGAGCTGCTCATTGATCATGCGTGGGGTTGGGAACCTGTTACAATGGATCAGGTGAAGGCTTATCGACCTGAAACAAAATCCATGAGCAGCGGGCAGGTTCTGCAAGAGCCTTACACTGCAGATAAGGCGAGAACGGTTATCCTTGAGATGGCGGATTCCCTCTCTTTTGATTTGATTGAACAGAGTTTGGTGACCGACCAACTTGTGCTCACAATCGGGTATGACGTGGAATCTTTAACAAACGCTATGATTCGTTCTAAATACAATGGCTTGATAAAGAAGGATCATTATGGACGATATGTACCGGTACATAGCCATGGAACAATCAATATTGATAAGCCCACATCCTCTGCAAAAATACTTATAGAAAAGACCGGCGAGCTATTTGACCGGATCGTTAATCATCAGCTATTAATCAGGAGACTTACTCTTTCAATCAATCACCTTGTTGATGAAAAAAGAGTTGACAAACAAAAATATGCGGTGCAATTAAATCTGTTTTCCGACTTAGAGGAGACAAGGAATAAGAAGATGGCCGAAGCAAAAGAATTGTCCCAGGAGAGAAAAAGGCAGGAGGCGATGCTTAATTTGCGAAAGAAATATGGTAAAAACGTGGTTCTCAGAGGTCTTAATTATGCTGAGGGTGCCACTCAAAAAAATAGGAATAAACAAATAGGAGGACACAAAGCCTAAGTGAATTATGAAGATTGCAAATGCAATAATTGAAGAGATGGAGGGGATGTTTGATGCCATACAGGCCAATCATCTTGCACGCTTTTTCAAGACCGGAAAAGGGGAATATGGTGAGGGTGACAAATTTTTAGGCATAAAGGTGCCGGTGACCCGTGCAATTGTAAAGAAATATCGGAAGGAAATTTCTCTGAATGATGTGGAAAGCCTGATAAATTCCAAATGGCATGAGATAAGATTAGTCGGATTTCTTATGTTGGTAGATCTTTATCGTAGTTGCCTCAAGTCACAAGAATTTGATAAAGCCCCGGGGTTGGTGAATTTTTATCTTGCGAATATAGATAAAGGTAACAATTGGGATTTAGTGGATTTAGTGTCGGAATATATCCTCGGCGACTGGGTTTTACGAAATCCCGGATATGGCGGGATTTTGATAAATATGGCTGAGAGAGAGGGAGCTCTTTGGCACCAAAGGGTTGCTATTGTGTCAACTTTCACCCTTATTCGAGGAGGAGAATTTGGTTTGACTTTTCAAATAGCTGAAAAATTTCTTTCTCATCCTCATGATCTGATTCATAAGGCCACAGGATGGATGCTTAGGGAAGTAGGGAAAAGAGGAGGAAAGAGAGAACTGGTTAAATTTCTTGAGAAGTATAAATCAGTAATGCCAAGAACAATGCTTCGTTACGCAATAGAACGCTTTCCGGAGGAAGAAAGAAAATATTTCATGGCCAAATGATATTTTTGAACCGAATAAATTTATATTATGGATAAGAATAAATTTGAAATCTTGAGAAAACTGCTTATGGCAGATAGGAGTTACAGAAGATTTGATGAAGGTCATAGGATAGACAAAGAGACTCTTATACAATTAGTTGAGTTGACCCGATATTGTGCTTCGGGAAGAAACCTGCAGCCTTTGAAATATTTTGTTGCAAATGAAAACGATATGTGTGATAAAATCTTTCCACTTTTGAAATGGGCCGGCTATCTTCCGGAGTGGGATGGTCCGGTAAAAGGGGAAAGACCCACCGCATATCTGATACAGTGTCTCGACACAAACATTACAAAAAGTTATTTGTCTGACGACGGCTTGCAACAGCAGGCTATTACTCTTGGGGCTGTTGCGGAAGGTCTGGGGTGTTGCATCATCAAGTCTTTCAATGTGATAAAACTTAAAGAGATATTAGGTCTGCCGGATAATTATGAACCCATATATGTGATTGCAATAGGGAAACCGATTGAAAAAGTTGTGATTGATGATATGAGTAATCAGGATTCATCCGATATAAAATATTATCGAACCCCGGATGGAATTCATCATGTGCCAAAAAGGAGTCTGGATGATCTCGTAATCACCGTATCCGGGCAATGAATTATGGGATTGTTGCAACGGAGATTTGAGAATTTTGTAGAGGAGATTTGAGAATTTTGCAGAAATTTAGAAGAAATAAAAGCATGAAGAGATTTGAGAATAAAATAGTCGTTGTCACAGGCGGGGCAAAAGGTATCGGTGCAAGAATAGCGGAGCGATTCAGAAATGAAGGGGCTCGGGTTGAAATAATCGACAAGTTGGAGGGAGAATGGTATGTAGGAGACCTCGCCGATAAGAAAGTGCTTGAAGACTTTGCTTCGTATGTTATAAAGAGACACGGGAGGGTGGATATACTCGTGAATAATGCATTGCCGCTTATGAAAGGGATAGACGACTGTTCCTGGGAAGAATTCCTCTATGCCCAGAAAGTTGGCGTGGCTGCTCCCTTTTATCTCTCAAAACTATTCAAGGATAATTTTTCAGATGGTTCTTCAATCATAAATATTTCATCATCAAGAGACCGGATGAGTCAGCCTCAGACTGAGAGTTACACCGCAGCCAAGGGTGGAATAGCAGCCTTGACTCACGCCTTGGCGATGTCATTGGCACAAAAAGTGAGAGTAAATTCAATCTCACCAGGTTGGATTGATACCATAGCTTATGATGTTTTGGAGGAGGACAAGATTCAGCAACCTGTAGGAAGAATCGGCAACCCTGATGATATTGCCTCAATGGTATTGTTCCTTTGTTCGGAGGAAGCGGGGTTCATTACCGGAGAAAATATTGTGATTGACGGAGGTATGACCCGGCAGATGATCTATCATGGAGACAACGGCTGGAAACTGTATAAACAACATGGCAGAGATTAAGGACATTATATTTGATTTTGACGGTACATTGGCCGACACATCAAAACTGATAGTTGCAACCATGCAGAAATCTATTCAAGATTGTGGGTTGCCGGTCAGGGATGAGGAACAGATTAAAGCCACGATAGGGGTCAGACTTGAAGAGATACCGTCAATTCTTTGGCCATCTATCAAAGATTTAGGTGAACCATTTGGTCAAATCTACAGAAAGAATTTTGAGGTACTTAAAGACCAAATTCCCGTGACTTTGTTTCCCGGCGTAAAAGAAACACTTTTAAGATTAAAAAGAGATGGCTATCAGATGGCCATAGCAACAAGTCGCAGTCAAAGATCTGTCGAGCAGTTGGCCCGGCAGCTCGGTATAAGGGATTGTTTCCTTTATTTGTTGGGAGGAGATGATGTCACGAAAGGTAAGCCTGATCCTGAATCAATCTTTAAAATCGTCGAAGCAATGGATTGGAAAGGTGAAAATTCAATGATGGTCGGCGACATGGCGGTGGATATACTTATGGGAAAGAATGCAGGGATCAAGACATGCGGTGTAACCTACGGTAACGGTAAAACGTTGGAATTGGAAGAAGCCGGTGCCGATTTCTTAATTTCCGAATTCGCGACTTTGCCCAATATAATATATTTATAATTCCTTTTCATCCAAGGAGAAAATAAATAGATTGTTTAGAAAGATGGGAAAGTATGACGATATAATTGATCTGCCGCATCACGTGAGCGACTATCATAAACCTATGCCCATGGCAAACAGGGCAGCACAGTTCGCGCCTTTTGCGGCTTTAAGCGGCCATGAAGATGCCATGGCAAAGACAGAGAAAAGGCATAGGAAAAAATATGAAAAATGATTTCATGTTTCTTCCGACCGCTCTTTGGGTGTGAGAACTTTTGAACTATAGTTCTCCAAAGATGCATACCGAATCAGAAGATCCTTAATCATTTTTTCCGTTTCATCAATTGAAATCTCTTCACCATAAACATTGACAAGCAGCAGGAGTTTTGTGGTGGAAGGGATAATTTTTGTTCTTTCTTCATCACTCGTAGGGGTTCCTATTCCCCCTTCCGTATCCCTATAGACGGGCAGTCCTTCAATGTTAAGGGGTCCGCGTCCGATGCCATGAAAGATATCGTCAGACCTGCCTCTGTCCAATACTAAGGTGTCGCCGGAAATTTTAGAGATATCAAACCCACCTATGCTGTAGCCGGTTTTTATAGATACCAGATTTATGATATCTATTAAAGAAGAAAGACGATAGATTCCCTTGTCATTAATAATTCTTCTTCCCAAAGCTTCAGCTGATGGACGATACCTATTGGGGTCTTTCCCCAGTTTTTTATAAGCTTTCCGGGTTGCATCGATTGAAGGCCGCTTATTTAATTCTTGCAGGGAAAATCTTTCTTTCAATTCTTGTGAGGTATCCAGTAATTCACTCCATAAATCGTCGGATGTTTCTGAATTTGTAACATCGGCCTCAATCTGAAGTATTTTCAAGTCAGGGAAAGATTCTTTGATTATGTCGGAAAAGATGACTTTATACATTACTCACTCGATTTCGATATATGGGAGGCTAAGGCCGATAGGATACCTGACTCTTTGTGCCATGTGTCTTGCTTTTACACAAAATTAACAATTTATTTTTATATCCATTATTCCTTGAGTTGAATGTACTGATTTTTGATTTGTAAATTCCCGGAAAGACCATACATGATAGAGAAAAGTTGCAAGTATTTTATTTCGTAACCGGGTTCAGTTTTTATTTTTGCAAAATGATTTAATTTATCAAATATCTTTTTACTAAACAGATTTATATATGAATCGGTTGTTTTTCAATTTGTTGGCAACGATGTTTTCAGTTGTGTCTCTATATTCCGCAAATCTTTCAGAGATTGATTTGTCGGGTGAGTGGAGATTCCAATTGGATCCCATGGATTTCGGTAGAACTCCGGGTTCGGAAATTTATCTGAAAACCCTTCCTGACATAATTATGCTTCCGGGGAGTACTGACACCGGTAAAAAAGGCATAAAAAACATAAATCAATATGTCGACAGGTTAAGTCGCAAATACGAATATGAAGGACCGGCATGGTATCAACGAGATATTGAGATTCCCGAAGAATGGTCTGACAGATTGATAAAACTGGAATTGGAAAGATGTCATTGGGAAACAACCGTGTGGTTAGACGGGGTGGAGATAGGGAAAGATGAGAGACTTTCAACTCCAAACAGATTTTACTTCCCTGAAAACATTCAACCTGGGAAACATACGCTGACTATTTGTGTCGACAATACCATTAAATATCCAATGGATAAGTGGACCCATGGAATCACTGAATATACTCAGACTAATTGGAATGGAATAGTAGGTAAAATCGCATTGGGAAGTATGCCTTCCATGCATATCACTGACATACAAATATATCCTAAAGTTAATCCCAAACAAATAACAGTAAAAGTTGAAACCGCGGGTGTTGGAGTTGGAAAACTGGATGTCAGGGTGTTGGATAATGATAAAGTATTATCCGTTAAATCTTTAGAATTAAAAGCAGCCGACAGTTTACAGACCCGGGATATTGAATTAATACTTCCTGAAGAAACGAAGTTATGGGATGAATTCTCACCGAATCTTTATGAACTGGAAATTGCACTGGCTTCTGAGGGTGGGGTGGATTTAATAAATGAAAGGTTTGGACTCAGGGAAGTTGAGCAAGGAGCACACCATATCAAAATAAATGGGAATGACGTACATTTAAGGGGTAGTCTTGAATGTGCCGTATTCCCGTTGACCGGATATCCGGCAACAGATGTGGAATCTTGGAAAAAAATAATGAATACGATAAAGGAATATGGAATGAATCATGTCAGGTTCCATTCTTGGTGCCCGCCTGATGCGGCCTTTACCGCGGCAGATGAAACAGGTGTTTATCTGCAGGTTGAATTGCCTATGTGGATTAAAGATGTGGGAAAAGATCCCGCACGAAGAGAATTTTTTGAAAAAGAAATGCTTGCCATATTAGACGAGTATGGGAATCATCCTTCATTTATTTTATATTGTAACGGGAATGAAAATGAAGGAGACTTTTCCGTGCTTGAAGATTTGATAAAAAAAGGGAAGTTACATGATAGCCGTCATCTTTATTCTGCTTCTACTGCAAGAACTCATGTTGATGCGGATGAGTATTATGTTTCGCATGTGTCTCCTAAGGGTTGGATAACAGTGTATGAAGGTAAACCGTCGACCAACTGGGATGTAAATGAAAATTCAGATATAGATGTGCCGGTAATTGCTCATGAAACAGGACAAAGATGTATGTATCCGAATTTTGAAGAACAGTCAAAATACACCGGTGTATTGGAGCCTCGTAACTTTGCTGTTTTCCAATCCCGATTAGAACAAAACGGAATGGGTGAACAGTCTATGGATTTTTTTAAAGCTACTGGAGCCCATACTATAATGCAATATAAAGCCGTGAATGAAGTTTTGCTTGGAAGTGAAAATTCCGGAGGATTCCAGTTATTGGGTCTAACAGATTTCCCCGGACAGGGGAGTGCATTTGTTGGTGTGCTGGATCCTTTTTGGGAAAGTAAGGGATTGGTGGATCCCGCTATATTCAAGGAATCATGTGGACCTGTAGTTGCTTTGGCAAAGTTCGATAAAAGGATTTATAAACCTGACGAAAAAATGTTTGTAAGATTTGATATCTATAATTTCGGTGATCATAACTTGAAAAGAGGTAAATTTGAATGGGTTCTAAAAGATTCAGAAGGTAACCAAATCTCCTCAGGCAAAATAAATCAACCTTTCTTAAAGAGAGGAAAAGTAGATTCTATTGGATCGGTAGAAATAAAGATGCCGTCATCTACAAAAGCACAAAAATATGTTTTACATGCCAGGACATCAGAAAATCACCATAACCAATGGGATTTATGGGTTTACCCCGAACAGGCGGAAAACCCTGATTACATTTCTGATTGGCAAGAAGCGAAGCAACAACTTGAAAATGGAGAAAATGTATTGTTTGTGCCGATGAATCCTAAAGGAAGAAAAACTCATTTTGCGTCCCATTTTTGGAATCCGATAATGTTTAACTGGGATCCGATGATAGTTGGCACCTTAATCAATGAGAATAGCGGTGCATTCAAGAATTTCCCTACGGAAACCTTTGCAAATTGGCAATGGTCTGACATTCTTAACCATGCAACAGCCTTGGAATTAAATGCTTATAAGGGAATAAAACCTGTTATTCAAAGTATAGATACGTATGAACATAACATGAAATTAGGTATTGCATTCGAATCAAAGGTGGGTAATGGAAATCTTTTTGTGTTGTGTGTGGATCCTTCCGATTTAGAAAATCGATTAGCAACTAAACAATTACTTCATTCAGTCAGTGATTATGTTAAGTCTGATTCATTCAAACCGGAATCACGTTTATCGCCGGAAGATGTTGAATCAATTATACATGGTGAAAATAGATGGGATAAAATGATTGATTCTGAAGTTATAAAACATCTTCTCAATAAAGAATGAATGGGGGTCTGAGCTTATATAGGAGTAGGGTAAAAGAAAATTTGGGTGGATATATTCCTATGATTAATTTTGTTATGACCTATGCTTAATGAAAAATTGTAATTTTATGGTTTCCAATATGAAAAAGGTTCTTCTTATAGGATTTTTGTTGTCCCTATCCCCATTTTATGTCTTATCTAAACAAAACCTTAATGTCAGTCCAACTGCATCAGATCTGACATTCACGTTTATTCCACAAAGTTGGGATGAGGGTATCCCTCTTGGCAATGCAGTGATAGGAGCACTTGTATGGGAAAAAGAGGGCAATTTAAGAATGTCGTTAGACAGGACTGACTTATGGGATCTGAGGCAATCCGACAGTCTGTCGGGTGAAAATTTTAAATATGAATGGGTTAAGCAGCATATCAGAAACGGCAATTATGACCCTGTTCATGCGAAACTTGATGACCCATACGATATGATTCCGGCTCCATCAAAGATCCCCGGAGCAGCAATAGAATTCCCACTGGAAAAGTTAGGTGAGACAGATTCAGTGCGTCTTTATCTGAATGATGCACTTGCAGAAATCAAATGGAAAGGTGGAGCCACCCTAAAAACGTTTGTAAATGCCAACGAACCGATCGGCTGGTTTAAATTTACAAATGTTCCTGAAGGTTTCAAACCTGTCTTAATCACACCTCAATATAATAACGGGGAAGAGTTAGGTGTCGATAGTCCTGTATCAGGTCAAGATCTGCGTCGTCTGAGATACCCTCAGGGAGAAGTGAGTCAAACCGAGAATGAGATCACATATATTCAACCCGGCTATGACGGTTATTTTTATAAAGTTGTAGTCAAATGGGAAAGAACCGGGAAAGATGTTACAGGGGTATGGAGCATTACTTCGTCATTATCTGAAGATGATGCCACCGAGCTTGTTGAAAGGGGATTGGATAGAGGAATTGTTAATGATTATTCCTCGCATAAGGATTTTTGGAATCGTTTTTGGGCGAAATCAACAGTGACTTTGCCGGATTCAATATTGCAAAAGCAATATGATAATGAAATTTACAAATTCGGCTCCACAACGAGAGAGCATTCATACCCGATTTCACTTCAAGCGGTATGGACAGCTGATAATGGCCATCTTCCACCTTGGAAGGGAGATTATCATCATGATCTAAATACCCAGTTGAGTTATTGGCCCGCATATACGGGAAATTATCTTGAAGAGGGTTTTGGTTACCTCAACACGCTATTGGAGCAGAGGGATGTATTTAGGAAATACACACAAGATTATTTTGAATGTGACGGTTTGGCAATTCCGGGAGTCACCACCCTGACAGGAGAACCAATGGGAGGATGGATTCAATACTCCCTGTCGCCAACAGTTGGAGCTTGGCTTGCACAACATTTTTATCAGCACTGGAAGTATTCGGCTGACCAAGAATTTCTTTTAGATAAAGGTTATCCTTTTGTAAAGGAGATAGCCATATTCCTTGAAAACATAACCCAATTGGATAATAACGGGTTACGCACTCTGGAATTCAGTTCAAGTCCGGAAATTTTTGATAATTCCATTAATGCGTGGTTCCCCACCATTACAAATTATGACCTTTCGCTTCTGAAATTTCTTTTCTGCGCAGCTTCGGAAATGGCAATTGCAGCGGGAAATAAGGAGGAGGGCGATCATTGGTTGAAAATCAAAAATCAACTTCCTGATTTTAATTTGGCTGAAGATAACAGCCTTACTTTTGCCGAAGGATTCCCTTATGAAGAATCTCACCGACATTTTTCGCATGCCATGGCAATACATCCCTTGGGGCTGATTGATTGGAACGATAGCGAGCAAGCCCGGAATATAATAAAAGCGACTGTGAAGCGGCTTGAAGAGATAGGTCCCGATTACTGGACTGGATATTCGTATAGTTGGCTGGGAAATATTTATGCAAGGGCAATGGATGGAGACAAGGCGGCAGATGCATTGAAAATCTTTGCAGAATGTTTTTGTCTGCCAAACACATTTCATGCAAACGGAGATCAATCAAAATCAGGAAAATCAAGATTCACCTACCGTCCCTTTACATTGGAGGGCAATTTTGCCTTTGCTGCGGGAATTCAAGAAATGCTGTTGCAAAGTCACAAGGGCGTAATCAGAATTTTTCCAGCGATACCTTCCGGCTGGGAAAATGTATCATTTGATAATCTCAGGGCAACCGGAGCTTTTCTTGTTTCAGCAGAAAGAATCGACGGAGACACAGTTGGTTTCAGTATAACCTCCGAAAAGGGTGGAGAGGCAAAATTTATAAACCCTGTCACAGGCGAACTTTCAAGTATTGAACTTAAACCGGGAGAAACTTATAGTTGGCATAAATAAGTCCAGTTTCGGGGGAAATAGATAAAATAAAATGGAAAAAGAATAATGAAATATTGATAAGGAGTGATTATCTTTGCAGGGAATGGTCGCTATGATTTTAAAAGTGCAATAAATTAATTATTAATTCGTTACTAAAAGTATTGATAAAGACTTTCCGTTATCAGTCTCCTGGTTGAATTAAAATGACACAAGAATGTTAAAGAAAATAAGAATAACGTTAGGATTACTATTTTTCATAGGGGCGACCCTGCTCTTTCTTGACTTCACCGGCACGATTCATGCCTGGTTAGGATGGATAGCCAAGGTCC
>JAFLTM010000014.1 GCA_022509225.1 Muribaculaceae bacterium | reverse complement strand
ACTATAGCCATCGGGAATGGGCAGGAATTATAAGGGATCTTTATTATCCCCGATGGAAGGCTTTTTTTGATTATGAACTATATGGTGCTCCTGAGCCTGACTACTATAAAATGGAAACAGACTGGGTGAAAAATTCCTCCCTCGAATAAAATGAGGAAAGGCTCTATAAGAAAAAGACTTTCCTGAAAATTTAGGAATAGAGGAAGCGTTTTATGCTACGTTTGGGAGTTTTCTCAAATTCCTGCGGCATCACAGACACTTTCGCTATCTGTTCGTAAGGAGCAACCATCTTGTTTAGGTCTTTCCTCATACTCTCCATTAGTTCCTCTAAACTCTCAGGTTTAATACCTTCTTTTTCAATTGCTTCGGCATCGGGATAGACAAGAGCCACGAGTTTCCCGTCTCTATCCACCACGAGACTTTCAGCCACATAAGGCATATTGTTCAGTTTGGCCTCAATCTCTTCAGGATAGATATTTTGCCCGGATGCAGATAAAATCATTGTCTTATAACGGCCTCTCAAAAATAGAGTGCCATCGGGATTTCGCGTGCCCATATCTCCTGTGTGCAGCCAGCCGTCATCATCTATCACCTGTGCAGTTGCTTCCGGATTTTTGTAGTATCCTTTCATCCGGTTCACACCTTTCACACATATCTCACCCGGAACATTCACAGGATCAGTTGACAATATTTTTGACTCCATCACCGGGATTGTACGGCCTGACGAACCGATCACAAACTGTTTCCATGGTGAATAGGATATGAGGGGTCCACATTCTGTCATTCCATAGCCAACAGTGAATGGGAATTTTATCTTTTTGAAGAATTCTTCCACTTCATGATTCAGGGCTGCTCCCCCCACAATCACCTCCTTGAAGACTCCTCCGAATGCTCCAATAAGTTTCTTTCTAATCTTGGAATAAATCAATGGTCTTAAGAAAGGTATGGACAAGGCTGTCTTTAGAACCCCTTTTGACAGCATTGGCACTATCTGGTTTCTGTAGATTTTTTCAAGCACTAAAGGCACACTAATCACAAGGCTCGGCCTTACTTCGTCAAGGGCTTTCAAGAGCACTCTCGGCGAAGGGATTTTTCCCAAAAGATACACATGCGAGCCGGCTGCGAGCGGCGTAAGTAAGTCGAATGCACAACCATAGGCATGCGCCAAAGGCAAAAAGGAAAGTGTGCGCGACCCACGGAAATGAAGTTTTTCCGATAGGGCGAAGCAAACGTTGCCGGAAAGATTTTCTCCTGTGAGCATAACTCCCTTTGAAAAACCGGTAGTGCCCGATGTGTAATTTATTTCTACGACTTCAGAATTCTCCCTGTCGGCATATTTTATATCTTCCGGTGAAAAACCATCAGGAAAACGGCTATTGAATCGTCGATTCAGCAACCTCAGAGACCGGGAAAGTTCATTGCCGGGAGATTCATAAAGAATCTCCTTTTTTTCAAGACTCACAACACCCTTTACTTTCTCAAGCTTGGTTGAGTCAATATTCTGCCAGACAGAATCTGATGCGAAGAGAAGAACGGCATCGGAATGATTAATTATATTAACGGCATCCGCAGGATTGAATTCAGCCAAGATAGGCACAATAACTGCTCCATAGGTCACCGTGGCCATGAAGACCTGCACCCAGTTTGAAGAATCTTTCCCACAAAGAGCAATCTTGTCTCCTTCTTTTAATCCGATAGATTCAAAAAGAAGATGTGTTTTTGCGATCATTTCTGCGAAGTCTGCATAAGTCAGGGTAGTGTTTTTCCCATATTCGGTCAGTGCAGGAAGATCCCAGTTCTCTGCAAAGCTCTTCTCGTAGATCTTTATGAAATTTCTTATATCAATATTCATTACATTTCAACTTCAGCAGCCACGGCTTCACCTTCGGCTGCATTTTCAAGCACAGACTCTTGGGTGTCTGAAGTAGCGGCTTCCAGTTTCTTCATTATAGAGAAAATAAATATTGCGCTCATAAGACATAGCCCGATCAGAATCATCCAGACTGTCCAAACAGGTATCTTGCCCCATAACAACATGGGAATAGAAACCAGATAGTTTCCGATGGCCGTAGCGGCAAACCAGCCACCCATCATGGAGCCCTTTAGTTTTGGAGGAGCAACTTTTGAGACGAATGATATTCCCATGGGTGAAAGGAGAAGTTCCGCAAGTGTGAGCAACAAATATGTGCCGATAAGCCAGTTTGGTGACACATCTCCATTTGTGCCTACGAGATGAAGCGATCCGAAAACCATCACCACGTATGCAAGACCGGCCATGAGCATGCCGTAGCCAATCTTTCTCGGTGCGGAGGGCTCTTTACCCTTTGAGGCAAGCCATCCGAAGAAAGCCATTGAGAATGGGGTCAATGCCACTACATAGAAGGGATTGAATTGCTGATAAGTAGCAGGGTCAATTCCGGTAACAACGTCTGGTGTGGTATCATAGATTGCCCACAAAATGCACCCGAGTCCAGCAAATATAACGCCACTTACAATTTTTGCCGCTTTGGCTGTGCTTTGGAAAATGGCGAACAGAGCATAGACCATGCCTGCCAACACTACAAGGGCCCAAAGATTGAATCCTACCCTCGTGGCACCGGTTGCATCAGGATTTGTACAACTCTTGGCGAATTCCGTAAGGGTCTGTCCGTTCTGATGGAAAACCATCCAGAAGAAAATAACCACTGCAAACACAAGAAGAAGAGCCACAACCCTTTGTTTGGTTTGTTGGGGAGTCAGTTCCGGCTCGTTGTTTTTTGCTAAGGCAGCAGCCTGAACTTTCTGGGGGTCATCGTCACGTTTTGCAAATGTTTTTCTCCCGAGTATATAGATGAGGAAACTAACAATCAAAGATATACAGGCAATACCGAAAGCATAACTGCAACCTGTGGAGAATGCAGTGATATAGTTTGTGGAGAATGAGAGCAAACTTTCGGCAGCCATTCCGCATTCAGCTGCGAAATGAGCCAGATAGCCCGAAAGGAATTCCGCGAGATTACTTCCTTCAGTCATACCGTTCTGGATGGCGAAATCGGTCATATTTTTAAGAGTCTCATGGTCAGTGGGCATCTTGGTGAAACTGTCGGTATCAATACACCAGTTGCACACGGTGGCTGCCATTGAATTCGTGGAGATGAAGCCTGCCTTATGAAGGGCAAAATTTCTTAATGCCACGGCTACAGCCGGCGCGAACATAGACCCGATATTTATCGCCATGTAAAAAAGAGAGAAAGCTGCATCACGACGATCGCTATATCTCGGATTGTTATAAAGGTCTCCCACCATTACCTGCAGATTTCCTTTGAACAGGCCGGTTCCGACAGAAATCAAGAGCAATGCTGCAAATAGAATCAGCATTGAAGGTGTGGAACGAACCGGAGTCGGAGCGGTCATTAAAGCATAACCGATAAACATGACTACAATTCCCGACATCACACATTTTGAGAAGCTCCATTTGTCGGCAAGCCATCCTCCCACAAGAGGCATGAAATAAACCAGGGCAAGGAATATGGAGAAGATCTGTCCTGTCCAGGTGGCGTCAAAACCGAATTTCGCCTGGAGGAAAAATAAGAAAATCGCGAGCATTGTGTAATAGCCGAAACGCTCGCCGGTATTGGCAAGCGACAGCACATACAGCCCTGCAGGTTGGTTTTTAAACATAATATCAGGTATGGTTTAGAATTTTATATGCTTTTGCATAGTTTTTAATTTGTCGAACCATGGCAACCAAACCGTTGCTCCTTGTTGGGGAAAGATGCTCCTTAAGTCCGATTTTTTCAATAAAATATAAATCGGCACCCAGAAGTTCATCCGGCGTGCGGTCGTTGAGCACCCTCATCAGTAAGGCCACAATCCCCTTCACAATCAGTGCATCTGAATCCGCATTGAAATGAATGGTGTTGTCATTGTTACGACTTGCAGAAATCCAGACACGGCTCTGGCAACCTTCAATCAGATTGGCAGGAATCTTCTCACTTTCCGGAAAATCAGGAAGAGTGTTGCCAAGATCAATGATATAGGCATACCGGTCCATCCAGTCTGTCAGCCCTTGGAACTCTTCAATTATCTCGTCTTGAGTTTCGTTGATGGTCATTCAAAAGAAAATATAAAGACAAATATATAAAAATTTTATTAATGTTCCACAGGTTGCCCGGGCATTATTGGTGTTATGGTGTAACCTTGGGTGCGTAGCCCCGTGAGCACGCCCTCTTCACCGGGTAGATGCAAGGCACCCACAACTATCAGAGAAGGTCCGTCTGCCATAATGCCTGGAAGTTTCTTTAACCACTCCCGGTTTCTTTCCACCACAAGAATTTGTTCGAAGTCATCATCGTCTTCATCTTCCTTCAATGCTTCGATTGCGTTAAGGTCGCCTGCCATATAGGCCTCATTGAGTTCTTTGGCCTTGTCGATATTTTTCTCGGGATCTTTCAGGAGTTCCACCAAATCTTTTGCCTGTTGAGAGATTGGGGTGAAATTAAATAATTGTTCAGCCTGAAATTCAGGAGTTTCAAGACCGATAATTTCTTTGTCCTTGTCAGCACCTGTGATCATGAAATAGGTGTCGAGTTGTTGCTCCGGATTAAAGTCAGGGAGAAGCTTAGCCATAATCCCGACAGTGACATTTGTTGTCACTACGGCAGGTTTCATCGGCTCGAACATCGACAGTTCAACACCCGGAATCGGAGAATACTGCTTGAATGTTTCACTAATTTCCGCAAAGTCTTCGGGAGATATCACTTTAGACAAAGTGCTGTCGGCCGGTGCCAACATATAGGGCTGCATTGCCATGGCAATTGCCATTTGGTCTTGGGTCAGATCTAATTCTGCAACTATCTGATCCACAAGGTCGAAATATGCATCCATGTTATATTGGTCAAGTATTGACAAAGGGGCAAGGTGATGTGTGCCAAATATATAGGAGGGTTTTTCAAGCCCGTTTCCACTAATCTTATAAAAAATCTGAGCTTTGCAGTTAATTCCGAGAAGAATTACTGTGGCAAGAAATAATATAAATTTTTTCATAAATTAATTTTATTTATTCAAATTGGTTCAAAATAGCTTGAATTAGAGTCAATGAGTTGAAAACGGATACAAAGTTAATCAAAATGACATTACCTTTTTTAATAAACAAAATCATAATAACCTTGATAAAGCCTGAAAAGGTTTCTAATATATTCATATCTTGTACCTTTGTAGCTAAGCAATTTTTTAATAAATTTGATTTTCAAAAACAGGTGTGAGCCAATATGGAGCTAAGGCATCAGAAATTAACAAGATATATAGTCCCCTTGAGAGAGGGAGGATCATTGCCTGCTATGGGAGAGGCAGACGACGGGTTCCGTTATGCTGTGAAATTCCGTGGAGCAGGACATGGAACAAAAAGTCTGATTGCTGAATTGATAGGTGGATTGGTTGCCAAAGCGTTAAAGTTCAATGTGCCTGAGGTGGTGTTGCTTGATTTAAATCCATTGTTCGGAATAACCGAACCGGATGAGGAAATTCAAGATCTGCTTAGAAAATCTGAAGGGTTGAACATGGGTCTACATTTTTTAGACGGTGCAGTTACATTTGATCCCTCTGTGAATAAGGTTGATGACCTGACGGCGTCAAAAATAGTTTGGCTTGATGCATTCCTTACCAACGTGGATCGTACACGGCAAAATCCCAACATGATGTTGTGGCATAATGAATTATGGTTGATAGACCATGGTGCTTCCCTTTATTTCCATCACTCCGGGAAAGATGCAGAGATAGCTGCCGCTGATCCTTTCGCTTTCATAAAGGCCCACGCGCTTTTACCTTATGCATGCCGTTTGGAAGAGGCTGACAAACTTATGCGTCAAGCCATTACTCCTCGCACCTTGAATAAGATTGTGGATTTGGTGCCTGACGAATGGTTGATTCATGAAGAGGGCAAAGAAGTTGAGGAGGTGAGGAAATATTATAAAGATTTTCTGACCAAAAGAATTCGCGAATCGAAGATTTTTGTGGATAAGGCTATAGAGGAACGTAATAATCTTTTAAAAAGCTGAAGTAATGGATCCTGCCGACAAATGGCTTTATGAATATGCGATTATAAGGCTGGTGCCTCGTATAGACCGGGAGGAATTCATCAACATCGGTTTGTTGATGTTATGTAAACGTCAGAAATGGTTAAAGGGAAAAGTGTGTGTCGACATGCAAAAGATAAAAGGGATATTCCCGGATGCAGATATTTCTCAGATAAAGGGTCAGTCGGAATTGTTTGAAAAAACAGATGTCCCGCAAAAAGATTTGCCTGTGGAAGAAAAATATCGTTGGCTTACGGCTGCAAAAAGCGCAATGTTGCAAACTTCTCCCTCACATCCGGGGATTATTTCGGTGTCGGATGAGACTCATAAAAATCAGTCATCTTTAGAGAGCGAGTTCGAACGTCTTTTTAAAAATCTTGTGTTATGATCCTTCCTTGAGTGATTCAAGCAAATTGCGACATCCCTCTTCAAGCATATCAAGCACCAGTTCAAATCCTTCAGCCCCTTCGTAATATGGATCGGGCACGGAATGTTGATAAGGGAAACTATGAATATAGTCGATCATCCTGACGATCTTTTTCTCAGCTTCAATTGTAGGAGCCAGGTTTTTAAGACTTGAATAATTGTTGTTGTCCATTGCAACAATCACATCGCAGTCATCAAAATCAGAAGGTTTCACCGGTCGGCTCCGATGTGTAAGGTCATATCCTCTTTTTGATGCATGAATTCTCATCCTTCTGTCCGGAAGCTCACCGGCATGCCCGCCATACAAGCCTGCAGAATCAATTTTGAACTCGGCCGTCAACTTCTCTTGTTCAATCAAATGATTCATGATGCCCTCTGCAGCAGGCGATCTGCAAATGTTGCCGAGGCAAACAAATAGAATTCTTTTCTTATCAGCCATGAATGAATCAACAGAATTTAATGCACACCGGTTTTTTCAGTTTTATAGAGGTGTTGCAAGAAGTGAGCAGGCCGGTTTCCTGATTAATTTCATAGATTTCTATTTCGTCGGTGTCGCGGCAGGCGCAAAGAAGATATTTGCCGTTAGGTGAAATTGCAAAATTACGTGGGTGTTTACCGGTTAGCTGATAGCCGACTTTTGTAAGCATGCCTGTTTTCTCATCTACTTTAAATATGGCAATTCCGTCGTTGTTGAGCCTGTTGCTGGCGTAGAGAAATTTCCCATCCGGAGATAAATGGATGTCGGCACTTCCCCTTGCCACGAAGGGGTCGGCATCAATCTCCTGTTTCACTACCATTTCATTTCCCGAAGGTTCTTTTTCCAGGACGGTAACCAAACCGGAAAGTTCCCCGATGACATAGGCGAATTTACCTGATTTATCGAAAACAATATGTCTCGGTCCGTTGTCAGGTTGAAGTTCTATGGCTATCTGATGGTCGGCATCAGTGACCATCGGAATTATTTTGGTGCCCTCTTCCACTTTATAGAGAAGAAGACGGTCGGCACTGAAGTCACTTGCATATAGATTATTCCCGTCGACAGAAAATTCCGCACAATGTATGTGAGGGGTGTCTTGCCTTGTTGAATCAGGTCCCCCGGTTGAGCCTTCAAAGAATTGGCTCATTGCACCCAGTTTCCCGTCCTCCTCAATTGGGAAAACGCTCATCGAACCGCCATAATTGGCTGTGACAACTATTTTGCCGTTGGTGGAAATATAGCAAGGATCAGTTCCCTCTGTCTTTTGGCTGTTCAAAATTTTGAACAAACCTGAGGCATGGTCAAATTTCAATGCCACTGCGCTGCTTGCACTGCTGTTGAGCTCGCTTACCGAATAGATAAATTCTTTATCTTCCGATACAGTAAGATATGAGGGGTTGTCAATCCGGCAGCTGTCAAGAACGTTGAAAGTACCGTTCTCTTCATCAAATACAAATGAATATAAACCTTGACTTCCGGTGTCGGTATAACATCCCACAATCATTCTAAGGTCGCCGCTTTCTGTTTCTTTTTCAGTCTTGGCGCTGCAACTCATCAATAAAACAGCAAGCCCACCGAGTAAATATTTCTTCATGGCAGATATTGTAATAAAGATACAAGCTAATTTAATTCTGAAAGCGAATTTACAAAAAATAAACGAAACAAAGATGCGGATAGAAAATCAGAAAAAGATAGGGTCTGTTATCACACTGTTATTTTATTTACTTTATTTTTATATCTTTGCAAATGAGGACTCTATTTCAGAAAATCTTAAATCTCGAATAATGAGTATCACAAAGAAAAGTAATCAGATTAACCGACGTTCATTTCTTAAGCGACTTGGAGCAGGCACGGCTCTTACGCTTACCGGTTGTGCCGTATCTAAATCAGACAAGGAGTCGGATGGGGAGGAATTTGTGTCGAATGGGAAGCTAACCTACCGCATAAATCCCAAGACCGGAGACAGGGTCTCCCTTTTAGGATTCGGGTGCACAAGATTTCCTACCGTGGATGATCCGGAACTTGAGGAAACCGGCAACAACATAGACCAGGAGGGTGTCAACAGGTTGATTGATGCCGCATTGGAAGCTGGGGTTAACTATTTTGACACGGCACCCTCATATTGCCGCGGTTTCAGCGAGAGAGCTCTCGGTGAGGCCTTGAGCCGTCATCCCAGAGATAAATATTTCATCGCCACAAAGCTTTCAAATTTTGCACAGTCAACATGGCCGAGGGAGCAATCTTTGGAAATGTATAAAAATTCATTCAAGGAGCTTAAGACGGATTATATCGATTATATGCTGCTCCATAATATTGGTTATGGGGGATTTGATCAGTTTGAGAAAAGATTTATAAAAAACGGCATGATAGATTTTCTTGCCGACGAACGTGAGGCAGGACGTATACGCAACTATGGATTTTCTTATCACGGAGATATCCGCGCGTTTGAATATCTCCTTGAGATGCATGACAAATATAAATGGGATTTTGCGCAGATTCAGCTAAATTATGTTGACTGGAAACATGCCAAGGAGGTTAATTCGATCAATACAAACGCCGAATATCTCTATAATGAACTTGAAAAACGAAAGATTCCGGTTGTGATTATGGAACCTCTATTGGGTGGACGCCTTGCCAATGTAAACAATCAGGTTGCCTCTCTTATGAAACAAAAACGTCCTGAGGATTCCATAGCTTCATGGGCCATACGCTATGCGGGTTCTCCCGAGGGGGTGCTCAGTGTGTTGAGCGGGATGGTGTATATAGAGCATCTACGGGACAATATCAAAACCTATAGTCCGCTGGTGCCTGTTTCGGAAAGCGATATGGAGTTTCTGGAGGATGTGGCCCAAATAATGTTGTCGTATCCAACGGTACCTTGCAACGATTGCAAGTATTGCATGCCTTGTCCCTACGGTCTGGATATCCCGGGCATTCTCTCTCATTATAATAAATGTGTTAATGAGGGAAGCGCGCCGTCAAGCAGCAGATATCCTGAGTATGAAAAGGCAAGAAAAAAATTTCTTGTAAGCTATGACCGTGCCATACCTAAACGACGTCAAGCAGAACATTGCATTGCCTGTGAGGAATGTGTGATACACTGTCCTCAAAACATAGATATCCCGGCAGAACTTGCCCGGATTGACCGTTATATAGAAGATCTCAAACAAAACACTCTTTCCTGACCATTTTATTTATATTTCAAAGACGTAAACCATCATGCTTAAATCTCTGAGGATAGCGCTCGCATCAGTTTCTTTTGTATTGATCACCGCTCTTTTCCTTGATTTCACGGGAGTGGCACAGGAACATTTTGGATGGCTTGCCAAAATTCAGTTTATCCCGGCTTTGCTATCTCTAAATTTCTTGGCACTTGTTTTCCTATCCATTCTGACTCTATTGCTTGGCAGAGTGTATTGCTCGGTTATCTGTCCGTTGGGAGTTATGCAGGATATTATCAACAGAATAAGGGGAAGTGTAGGGAAAAAATCAAAAAGAAAAAACCGGTTCCGGTTTAAGAAAGCTCTCCCGGTTGTAAGGTTTGTATTCCTTGCGCTGTTTGTTGTTTGTGTAGCTTTTGGATTTATGTCAATGGCCGCTTTGATAGAACCCTACAGTGAATTTGGAAGGATTGTGTCAACATTTTTCGCTCCTGTTTATGACTGGGCAAACAACATGCTTGCTGATGCGGCTCAGGCCCGCGACAGTTATATGTTTTATCATGTGCCGGTGCAGTTTATGTTTGGACCGGCAATGATTGTTGCCGGTATCACTTTTCTGATTGTCGCGCTATTTGCATGGCTGGATGGGCGGGGATATTGCAACTCGGTGTGCCCTGTGGGAACGATTTTGGGCTATGCTTCTAAATTTTCAATCTTCAAACCGGTGATAAATCCTGCCGTGTGCAACGGCTGTTCCAAATGTTCCAGAAATTGTAAATCTTCCTGTATTGATTACAAGCAACATAAGATTGATTATTCAAGATGTGTTGCATGTATGGACTGCCTGGGGGTGTGTGCAAAAGATGCGATTAAATACACCTATAAGCGTTATGATTCAGAGACTTCCCCCTCAAGGGCAGCTGTTGATGGAGGAAGAAGAACATTTATTGCATTGAGCGGCATTATGGCCGGTGCGGCACTTGCAAAAGCTGAGGAGAAGGTCACAGACGGTGGATTCGCTGCCATCATACCGAAAGAAAAACCGGTGAGGAAATACAGGATATCACCTCCCGGGTCACGGAGTCATTCGAATCTGGAGCGGAAGTGCACTTCATGCCAATTGTGCATCGCATCATGTCCTAACGAGGTGCTACGGCCTTCGATGGAGCTGGAAACATTCATGCAGCCTGAAGTGTCGTATGAAAGAGGATATTGTAGGCCCGAATGTGTACGCTGTTCAGAAGTTTGTCCTTCCGGGGCTATAGTGCGGATTGAATCTCCGGAAAAATCGTCGACTCAGATCGGACAAGCCGTTGTGAATCATGAAAACTGTCTTGCTGCTTCACAAGGAGTGAAATGCGGGAAATGTTCCGTGAAATGCCCGGTACAGGCCATAGTCATGGTAGCTTCACCTTCCAATGATTCTGTTTTGATTCCCGCAGTAAACGAGTCGTTGTGTATCGGGTGCGGTGCCTGTGAGCATCTGTGTCCTGTTTCACCGCAAAGTGCCATAGTGGTTCATGGCCATGAAGTGCACAGGCTGGTCTGATGCGGTTTTAAGGGAAGATGGAATATTCGTTACGCCAATTACCTTTCTGAAACCATAAAATCGAAAAGCAATTGAGATTCTCAAAAAAAATCAAAATATTAAAGAATTATTTGTCCTTAAATCACAGTAATGAGTTGAAGAATTTATTTACAAACCATTTGACTTTAAAATTGTTGTAATTATATAAGAACAATAAATTATCAACAATTAAAAGCTAAGAATTATGGACTATAATGAAATTATCAAAAGCTCTGAGGTTGTAATGGTAGAATTTTTTGCATCATGGTGTCCTCATTGCCAGCGAATGATGCCGATTGTGGCTCAAATTAAAGAGTTGCTTCAAGGCAAGGTAAATGTTTATCAGTTTGATATTGATGAATACGCCGAACTTGCTCAGTCAAACGGCGCCGACTCTGTTCCGACATTCATTATTTATAAGAACGGTGAAGAGAAATGGCGTGAAAGCGGCGAAATAGAAGGTCAGGTTCTACTTTCTAAAATTGAATCTTACCTGAGATAACAATTGATGCATACAACAGATCATTCACTTGTAACTGATTTGTTGACGGTTCTCAAAGTGCCGTTTACAAAGGAATATACCAGACAACGTTTTGAAACGATGCCTTTCAAAACGTTGTTTGGTGTGTCTCAGCTTCTGAAAGAATACGGTGTTGAAAGTAAAGGTTATCAGTTGCAAGACAAAACAGAACTTCTAAAACTCACGGTTCCGTTCATTGCACAGACACAAGGAGGATTAGTCATTGTAACCAAAATAAACAATGATTCTATTGATTATTTAACTCAAGGAGTTTCAGAAAAAATACCTGTTAAAGAATTTGAAGAGATTTCCACAGGTATAGTATTGCTTCCCTCCGTGCAAAATGGCGCAAAAGAGCCTGAATATAACAAGCATCTCACTAAAGTAATTATCAATACTACTAAGAAAGTTTTATTAATAGTATTGGCCGGGTTACTTTCAGCTTATCTGATTGTTATTCATGATTTATGGCATTATTGGTCTTTCTGGGGGTTGTTTGCAGTGGATTGTTTTGGTATCTGGCTAACCTATATGCTGGTGCAAAAGTCATTAAGCATCAAAAGCAAAGTTGCGGATAAAGTCTGTGGTGTCTTACAGGAAGGAGGATGTGATTCAATTCTGAAAACGAATGCATCTTCTTTCTTTGGAATTTTCAGTTGGAGTGAAGTCGGTTTCACATATTTCGGAGTAAGCCTTTTGGCCATGTTGATTTCTCCCGCAACAATCCACTGGCTGTCATTAATCAACATTTGTTGTCTCCCTTTCACAATATGGAGCATCAGTTATCAGAAATTTGTAGCCAAACATTGGTGCACATTATGTGTGTGCGTGCAAGCCTCATTGTGGCTGCAATTTATATGTTATCTTTTAGGGGGATGGATGAAACCGGTATTCCCTCTTGATTTAGGATTCTTTGCTTTGGGGGCGACCTTCGTTATGGTGCTTTTAGCCCTGAACAAGGTGTTGCCACATTTCTCTAAACAAGCCGATTAATATGGAAAATAATCTTACCATGGCTAAGGAGCTGTCAGCCATGGATCTGAACAATATAAAACTGGATATCAAACATACAGTTTTAACCCCTGAATATCTGGAGAATCTTATTCAGAATAAAGAATCTGAATCTATAGAAATTACCAAATAGCATTTCATAGAAATAATATAAATGGCAATTGGGTTAACGATTTGTTGTCTTTATTATCCTTTTACTTTCTGACAGCTATATTGCTTTTAGTGTATTAAATGATTCAGGCTGGTGCTGAAAAGTTTTAGTGGTGTATATCAATATTCAAAAGTCTTAGAAGGGAAAAATTAAATAAAACAAATTAAAGATATAGATATGTTAGGCAATTTTATTTATTACAACCCGACCAAACTTTATTTTGGTAAGGAAGTAGAAAAAAATCTCCTTGAAGCGTTAAGAGGGTTCGGACCTAAAGTAATGTTGACTTACGGCGGAGGTTCGATTAAAAATAACGGTATTTATGATACCGTAACAAAGGTATTGAAAGAAGCCGGGAAAACAGTGATTGAATTGTCGGGTGTGATGCCCAACCCGACATTGGAGAAATTAAGGGAGGGAATAAAGGTGGCGCGTGAAAACGATGTCGATCTTATCCTCGCGGTTGGTGGTGGTTCCACTGTCGATTATTCCAAGGGTGTGGCAGCTTCAGCATGGTATGAAGGAAACGCATGGGAAAATTTCTGGGTAAAAGGTAATGAGCCGGCAGTCGACCAAAAAGTAATCCCTGTTGGATCAGTGTTGACGCTTGCCGGAACAGGTTCAGAGATGAATGGTGGTTCGGTAATAACAGACGAACCGAACAAATTAAAAATTGGAAAAGTATTCGGTGAAAGACTGATTCCAAAGTTTGCAATCCTGAATCCGGAATATACATTCAGTCTTCCCCAAAATCAGATGGTGGCTGGTATATTCGATATCATGAGTCACCTTATGGAACAATATTTTTCAGGTGACGATGACTCGACAACAGACTATTTGATAGAGGGTCTCATGAGATCAGTTGTGGCATCAAGTAGGATAGCTGTAAAAGATCCGAGGAATTATGAAGCACGGTCCAATATAATGTGGTGTGCCACATGGGCATTGAACACTTTGCTTAAAATGGGTAAGAAAGGAGACTGGATGGTCCACATGATTGCTCATGCCATAGGTGCCTATACTCATGCAACCCACGGAATGGCGTTGTCGGCTATTTCAGGGGCATATTACAGATTTATATTAAAAGAGGGTCAGCACAGGTTGGCACGTTTCGCAAAAGTAGTCTGGGAGGTTCCTGTTGAAGGAAAGACTGAAGAGGAACTTGCAAAAGCCGGTGTTGATGCACTGGAAAACTGGATCAAGGAAATTGGGGCTGCTTCAAATGTAACAGGCTTGGGTGTAACTGAGTCGATGCTTGACGGTATAGCTGATGCCACCATCCTTGGAGGCGGCTATAAGAAATTAACCAGGGAAGATGTGATACAAATCCTCAAGAATAGTTTCTAAATATCCAATAATGAATAATTCTTTACAGATGGAGGTTCCACCGCTTCTTATTTTTATGGACCTTTACAGCCTGAAGAAAACAAACAATTCAAAACGGATAATATGAAATTCTTTTTTGGAATAATAACAGCGATTTCTCTTTTATCTGGAGGCTGGGTTTCAGCAAATGCCCGGAAAATAATTTATGATTTTAATATTCCGACACAAAAGGGAGATTCCGTATCGATGGATCAATTCAAAGGAAAAGTTATCTTGATTGTTAATACCGCCAGCAAATGCGGATTTACACCTCAATATTCAGATCTTGAAAAACTGTATGAAACATACAACGACCAAGGATTTGAGATTATTGATTTACAGACTTGGTGGTTTCAGGACTCGGAGAGAATGAATCAATCGAATTGCTTAAGCAGATTGATGATGGATATACGGATATTTTAGAAACTCTGTAAAATACATTATACAAATAAAGGGAATACTTTGAGAAATATATAAATTAGAGACAATTGTTAAAAAATGAGAAAATATCTAATAATAATTATTTCTATTATTGCATTTTTCAATTTGGCGAATGCTCAGACATTGGAAAAGATGAACTGGTTTAATGAACCCGAAAATTGGAAAATCGAAAATGGAACTTTGACAATGGATGTAACTCCCAAGAGTGATTACTGGAGAATATCACATTATGGCTTCACGGTTGATGACGCACCTTTCTATTATGCAGAATATGGTGGCGAGTTTGAAGCAAAAGTCAAAATTATAGGCGATTATAAGGTCAGGTTCGATCAGGCGGGAATGATGATAAGGATTGACCATGAAAACTATATCAAGACCGGAATTGAGTTTGTGGATGGTAAATATAATCTTAGTTCCGTAGTGACTCACCATACCTCTGACTGGAGCGTGATAGCTCTTGACCAACCAGTAAAGGAACTTTGGATAAAAGCTGTGAGAAGACTTGATGCCATAGAAATATTTTACTCATTTGATGATAAGGAATACAAGATGATGCGAAATGCCTGGATGGAACAAAACCGACCCGTAAAGATAGGAATGTTTGCAGCTTGTCCTGACGGAGACGGCTTCAAAGTCACCTTCTCGGATTTCAAAGTCACCCATTTGCCCGATAAGGTGAGAACTGATTGGCTTGATAAAAATCAGCAATAATGTAATTGAAGTTTTTAGTAATTTTGCAGTGCGTTTCACAAAGAGACGCACTGCTATGTTTTTAAAACCTGACTTAAATTATTACAGCTTTTTAAATGATAATAATCCCTTCGTGAAGAATTGGGGTTATCTTGAAAATTGGAAAAGCACCGCTTCAATAACCCTTCACCAATAAGGTTATGCAATATGGCTTATAAAATATCTGCAACAAAGCCATAGATTTTCCATACTTAATTTTCTAAATCAATTTTTATTAACAATCAAAGATTGCTAAAAGGAACTATAGGATTACATCTACCAGATATTTGGCAGACATGGCATTGATTACCGATATGCTTGATGCAGCCAATGCCATACTTGACGCCCAGCAACAATTGGTCAACAGCCGAATCAATATCATCTATTCTTACTATAAACTTTTATTCACAACCGGAACGATATGAAAACGTCAGTTTAAATAATATTTTCATATTAAATCAGTATCCTCTTGATTATTCTTTCTTTTAGTCCGTTAAGACCATACGCTATTTTCCCTAAATGGTAGAATATCAGAAAAATAATGAAATGTCAAAGTCTAAAAACAGCAAATATTTAACAATATGAAGATTCAAATAACTTTTTCTTTCTGATTATATTAAACTTGATGGTAGTTTTTTTTCTTTTAATTCACTTAATGATTAAGAAAATACCTATATCAGCTACCGCGATAACAAAGTCTCTACACAAAGAGAGGTGACACCGGAACTTAATCCCAAATCACCTCTCTTTGTTATTGTTTTAAATCAATAGTGTGAGAGCAACTTTTCAACCTTTGAGTCAATTTTATCCGGTGTCGTGGTCGGTGAAAAGCGTGCTACAACATTTCCATTCCTGTCAATCAGGAATTTCGTGAAATTCCATTTGATAGCCTTAGTTATGAATCCCCCTTTTTGAGATTTCAGCCATTTATAAAGTGGAATTGCGTTGGGGCCGTTGACATCACATTTCTTGAAGCGTGGAAAAGTGGTGTCGTACTTAAGTGTGCAGAAACTATTTATTTCTTCATCAGTCCCTTTAGCTTGATTGAGAAACTGGTTGCAAGGGAAATCCAATATCTCAAATCCTTTGTCCTTATATTTCCTATAAAGTTTTTCCAAATCTTCATATTGAGGGGTAAATCCACATCCTGTGGCTGTATTAACCACCAATAATACTTTTCCCTTATATTTTGAAAGACTCACTTCATTTCCTTTAGGGTCTTTTACTTCGAAATCATAGATGTTCATAATAAATCAAATTTGGTTATAGTTGAATAACAATCAATTATACATTAAAGTTCAGTCCCCCCTTGAAGTATTCACCAATAAAAATGACACTGTCTTCCAATGGGTAAACAATGCCCTGAGATTAGTGGATAAGAACGAGACAGAGGGCTCAATCAAGACTCTTCCTGACGATATTGAGTACTCCTTTATGTAGTTATTATGTAGTTATCAAGATAGTCTGGCAGTTGTCTAATCCGTACTGAAAATCTGATAAAAAAGGAACCGAAAGATAACATGCTTTGGGAATTTTTAAAATTGTATTAAATTTGCACTGCATACCTTTTTAGCTGATTATCTGAGTATATATGGTCTTAGAGTAGTGAGGTAATTTTATCATACCTATTCCATTTTATCTAAATCCCATGACACTGAATAAATTTATTGTTTTAGTCGGAGCACTCTCATTTTTATATTTAACGTCGTGTTCTGATTCTGAACCTTTATCTCCGGGGGATGATGAATATAAAGAAGGCTCTTTAGAAGTTTTCACTACGGAAACAATAAAATTTACAAACCCAAGAGAAAGTGCGGAAATCGATATTCAAATCAATCCGGCAAATATCATATTCGATTATAATTTGGAATCTACAGATTGTCAGATAGAACTTGGCTATGTCAATCAAGAAGAGGCTTTCAACAATGGAAGTTATCCCTGTAATTTGACTGACATTAAACAAAAAACAGATTCCAACGGCAACATCATTGAGGGTCAATACACCGTCACCTTACAAGACAAAGGAACCAATATTTTTAAATACCGGGAAGATCTCTTTCTGAAATTAAACTACTTCGATTCAGAAGGGAAAAAAGTTTATGCCATATCAAATGTGTTCATCGTGGAGTTCATATCCGAGTCTGACTTATTGCTTGACACCGGATTACCCGTTGTTCTGATAACCACTCCTTCAGAAATTAAATCGAAAAATAATTGGACATCAGATTGTTATATTCAAATTGTTAATGCCGGTGAATATAACAAATCCTATGAAAAAGTTCAGATAAAGGGAAGAGGCAATTCCACCTGGACGTATCCTAAAAAGCCCTATGCCATCAAACTCGACAGCAAAGAAAAAGTATTGGGAATGAATAAACACAAACGATGGGTGCTTCTTGCAAATTACATAGACCGTACTTTAATGAGAAATGCCGTGGCATTTGAAATATCCAAGAAGACAAATTTGTCTTACACCCCCTCGGGACAATTCGTGGAAGTTATAATGAATGGGGTGCACATTGGCAACTATTATTTATGCGAACAGATTAAGATTGATAAAAACCGGGTGGATATCACGGAACAAGAAGACAATTTAAATGATGATGCCAATGTGACTGGTGGCTACATATTTGAATTGGATACTAATTTTGATGAAGCGTTTAAATTCAGAAGTACTATATTTGACTTACCGTGGATGTTTAAGGATCCGGATGAGGTAAATGACAACCAAATGAATTATGTTATTGATTATGTGAATCAAATGGAGCAAGAAATTGCAAATATTCCTAATTCTTCTTATACCGACTTTTTGGATATAGATTCATGTATCGACTGGTGGTTTGTGCATGAACTTATGATGAACATGGAACCAAATCATCCCAAAAGCACTTATTTTTACAAAGATAAAGATGACCTCATGAAAATGGGACCGGTGTGGGATTTTGATTGGGGAACTTTAGCGACAACAACAATCAAATCTTACTCAATAAAGAATGCAGTTTATTTCTCTAAATTATTTCAAGACCCGGAGTTTATCAATTTAGTGAAATCCAAATGGGCTGAAGAATATGGAAGTTTTCTGTCAATCCCTGATTTCATAGATGCAACAGCGCAGGAAATAGAAAACAGCAATATATTGAATTATTCTATTTGGGGATGTCCGGAATCTCCTAATTATGAAAGTTCAGATTTTCAAGAAGCGGTAGATAAAATTAAATCATCGTATGTAGCCAAACTCGCATGGTTGAATACCCAAATATTGAATCTTTAACCGAACATTTATAAACTGGATTATCTGAATCCGTTAATTCAGCTATATAATATTAATTCACACAAAATTCGCAGGCAATATTTTGTAAGAAATCAGTATAGAAGTTAAAAAATCTTAGTATTTACTTGATTGTTAAAAATTAAAATGATAAGTTTGATCTTCTGAAACAATAAAAATACTTTTAATATGGAAGGGCAAATTAAAGTATTGTTAGATAATGTTTCACCCAGACGGAACCATAATTCCGGAAAAGCCATGAAGGCTGCTATGGAAGGCGCAATTGAGGCCGGGGCTGATGCAAAACAAAGGAAAGGAATTTAAGATTAAAATTTTAATTATATCAAATATGAAGGTATTGTTGATTCAGGGGAGCCCACATCCCAAAGGTTGTGTTTGGAGAGCATTGACTGAGGTTGAAAAAATACTTAATGAGAATGGTATTGAAACCGAATGGATAAATGTTGGGACGAAAGATATTCGAGGTTGCATAGCCTGTCATTATTGCATGACTCACGGAAAATGTGTGTTCAATGATATAGTAAATGAAACTGCTCCAATGTTCAATGAGGCTGATGGAATGATAGTTGGAACCCCGACTTACTATGCCGGCCCGAATGGTCAGCTTCATTCATTTCTCGACAGACTTTTCTTCAGCACAATGTTCACGGTTGACAAAACAATGAAAGTTGGAGCCACAATAGTTTCTTCACGAAGGGCCGGATCTACAAGTGCTTTTGACGATATTAACAAATACTTCACTATTTGTTCTATGCCTATAGCATCAAGTACATATTGGAATGAGGTTCACGGGTATACGGCAGAAGACGTGGAAAAAGATCTTGAAGGATTGCAAACCATGAGAAATCTCGGCAAAAACATGGCATTTCTACTTAAAGCAATAAACACCCAAAAACAAATAGAAAGTATTCCTCAACAAGAAAAAACTGAAAGCACTAGTTTTATGGGGATTGGTTCTAAATACACAGAATAAAACATTACCTTTTATATTTTAAAAGGAGGCTGTCTGTCATAATGATCAGGCAGCCTTTTTGTATAAAATTTATTTAATTTTGCATAACAGAAAATCTTACAACAGTGGCAGCTATTTGGGTTAAAGTTTCTAATTTACGACATGAATGATAGAAATCCTTATTTAGTGACAAGAGCCTTAAACAGCTATTTGCGGGGTTCTGTATTCATTGCGGTTTCGGGTCATCTTGTCACAACTACCGATGCTATAGTCGTGAGTTATTTTATGGGGCCAAAAGCTTTAAATGCTGTTAATATTGTGATTCCAATTCTGACATTATTTTCAACTGTAATGATAATGTTGGGAGCCGGTGCTTCCATTTCCATTGCCAAACTGATGGGCACCAGAAATAAAATCCAAGTGAATGAATCTTTCTCCTCCTCCATGGTGGGAGCTGTTGTATTTGGAATTATAATTTCGACAATCACTTATTTTCTCTCTGAAGATATCATAAAATACTTAGACCATGGAGACTCTGCTGTAGAATTTTATTCTTTACAATATTTAATGACCTTTTGTTATGCAGCTCCTTTTCTCATAATCACGGGAGTGCTTGAAAGAATCATAAGAACAGACGGCAACACAAAATTAGTAAGGATTGGCACATGGGTAGGATTTATATTGAATCTGGTACTTGACATCATTTTTGTAGGATTCACTGATTTAGGAATAGCAGGAGCCGCCTGGGCTACGGGTATCAATTATTTGATATGTCTTGTTATATGTGTTTTCCATTTTTCTTCTCGAAACAACACATTGGAGTGGTCGTATAATTATAAGCAATATTTTGGGCAATGTTTAAAAAATTGTAAACTGGGGTTTTCCACAAGTCTCAATACATTTTTAATGGCAGTCACCCTTTTTGTAATTAACATTATCGTTGTGAAAGCGCTTGCAAACGAAGGATTGTATTGCTGGGCTGTCTGTTATCAAATATTTCTTATACTTCAAATGTTATTGTCGGGAATAGACACAAGTATTTTTGCCCTGGGTGGAGTAATGTTTGGAGAGGAAGATGTCAAAGGACTTTATTTCCTTTACAAAAGATGCCTGATATATCTTTTAGTGTGGACAGTTTCTTTATGGGTAGTGATAATTGTGTTTCCAGATTTCTTCGGATCTCTTTTTGGGAATACCGGCGAAGATCTACTTCATCTTCTTCCGAATGTCATAAAAATATTTAGTTTTTTCTTACTCCCTTTTGCTATAGTGTCACAGGTGAGAACAATTTACACTGTGATGGAAAGAAGTCGTCTAAGTCTTGTCTTGTGCATCGTCTCTTACCTTCTTATTATTTTGTTTGCTTATGCCTATTCACGGTTTGATCCAAATATTTTCTGGTGGAGTTTCCCATCCTCGTCATGGTTGTTGATAATTCTTTTGTTAATTTTTACATTCACACTTCATTTAAAGAATAAAAATCTTCGTGTTTTTTCTTTAATCCCTAAGAAAGAACCGGGTATAGCTTTGAATCTTTCAGTGGCACTTGACAAGGATGATATTCATGCCACTGATATTAAGATTTCCGATTTTCTAAAGCAGGAGGGTATTGATGTTAAAAGGGCTGAAATCATAAGTGATATTTGTGAAACAGCCATGGATGAAATTTATCTTAATTTATTCACAGGGAAAGGAACTAATAGATTTTTTGACCTCCATATTAAAATTAACACTCCGAATGTGAGCGTTATATTAAAAGACGACGGCCCCCGATTAACCCAGGAAGAAGAAGAAAGTATTATTAACTTTATATCCGGACCTGAAATTAACAATAGCAATATCAAATTTTATTATTTCTATTTGAACCACGAAAACAACTTCGCCTTTAAATTCTGACTTAAATTAATTCTTCAATATTCCTAATTCTTAACACACATACCTCATGTCTCGAATAATCATAAATTTCGTTCTGTTATTATTTTCAATTTTGCCCACAATGGCTCAAAAAGTCTATGACACTCACAACGAATCCAGAGCGAATTTGAAGGTTTACATTGTAAAGAATGAATCAAGAGCCGATCTTATTGTCTTTATAACAGATGTTGCTTCTAGGGCAAGACAAATGGACAATAAAGGTGTTTGGTTTTTGGAAAATGTGGAATCCAGAGCTGAAAAAAATCTCCTTTGTCAACACTGAATCCAGAGCTGACCTTAAAGTATTTTTCACAAATACGGAAAGCAGAGCGGGCTGGAGAAAAAAAGAAAAAATGCATTTGATGGAATAACGGAGAGGGTCAACCTAACTATTCGTTTATTTGTTATAGAGTTATAATAACACTCTATGGCAAACGAAACAATCTATAGCTCTTTTAAGAATTGGGTTGAAAAACAACCGGAAGCCACAGCTATTTCTCAGGATGGAACAACTGTTTCTTTTCGTCAGCTCGATCGGTATGCCAATGCAATTTTGGCAAAGTTCATAAACGAAAGGCATGCGTTTGTGGGAATAGTGATGCAACATGGCTTTATGCAAATTGCGGCAATGTTGGCAGTCTTAAAAAGTGGAGCCGCTTATGTGCCTGCCGAACCCACATTGCCGTCAGACAGGATTCGATATATGATGGAAAATGCCGGTGTAAAACTTGTGATCGATGATAATTTTTGCCAGAATATCATCCCCACAACCAAAGAATTCGAGGATAAATCCACACCGAATAGCGTGGCCTATGTTCTTTACACTTCCGGCACTTCGGGAAGGCCAAAGGGAGTGGTTATTGAAAACCACTCTGTGGTTAATTATGCCAAAGCATTCGAAAAGGAAATGAAGATTGGCTATGGCGATGTTATGCTTCAGTACTCAATTTGTTCCTTCGATATTTTTGTGGAAGAGGTGTTTGCCACTCTACTAAACGGAGGAACTTTGGCAATTCCGACAAAGGAAATTCATGAGGGCGGAATAGAAGTATTGATGGACTTTTGCACCCGTCATAAAGTTTCAATTTTAGACGGGTTTCCTTATCTGATTGCCGACATCAACCATCGCCCTGAATTACTTCCTAAATCTGTTAATCTGATTATTTCAGGTGGAGATGTTGTCAGAGAAAACTACATTTCCAATCTTTGTGACAAGGGCATAAGGATTTATAATACTTACGGACCATCCGAAACCACTGTCTGCTCAAATTATTATCGTATTGACAATATCACGGCATTGGAAGATGGCACATATCCGGTTGGGAAAGCTGTTGACGGTGCGGAAGTCAGAATCTTAAATGAAAAAATGGAAGAGTTGCCCAAAGGACAGATTGGAGAAATATGCATTTTTGGAGAGGGTGTAGGACGAGGTTACTTAGGGAATCCACCGGAACAAGCCAATTTCATTACTATGGCTGATGGAACCAGGTTCTATAGAAGCGGCGACATGGGTTATTGCCTTTCAGATGGAAATATTGTTTTTTTAAATCGTAGAGACGATCAGGTAATGATTTTGGGTCGCAGAGTTGAACCGGAAGAAGTTGAAAACGTGTTAAATGAATATCCTGGTATCGAAAGAGGTATAGTTAGGGCATTCAAAGATGAGTCCGGCCTGTACTATCTGGTGGCCTATATCGTAATTAAGGACAGGTTTTCCTTAGCTGGTTTGAAAAAGTGGATGATGTCAAAACTTTCAGATTTTATGGTGCCGGAATATTTTGTGGCCTTACCAACCATTCCACTAACAGAAAGAGGAAAAGTCGACATGACCAGACTGCCTGTAATTCTTAAGGAAGGGTTTTACAAATGATTCAGATAAAACAAATAACTGATATAAACTCTCTGATGAAATGGCGAAGAGAAGTAATTGAGAATGTATTCGAACAGGTTCCCTCCGAAGAACTATTAGAACAAAACAAAAGTTTTTACCATCGCCATCTGAATGATAACTCACATTTGGCTTATGTTGCTTTTGTTGATGAGAAAGAAGCCGGATGTGGTAGTATTTGTCTAACAGAGGAACTCCCTTCCCCCGATAATACTTCCGGAAGATGTGCCTACCTTATGAATATTTATGTCAGGGAAAGATTTCGTGAAAAAGGGGTTGGTCATGAAATTGTGAAACGTCTGATCAACGAAGCTAAATTAAGAGATTGTAAGAAAATTTATCTTGAAACTACAGCTGAAGGTCGACCTGTTTATGAATCATTAGGATTTCACGACCTTCCCGATATAATGAAACTTAAATGATTGCAATGCTAAAAAAATTAATAATTGAAGATTACAAATGCGTCGGAGCAATTTTTGATGGATCCGCCTCAATAACCTATCTTATTTATCCTGAACTTGCTCAATTAAATGACGACTGGCTGGATAAAATGTGTGAATTACATAAAATTTCGATTGTAGTTGTCTATATCCCTGCCAATAAATGGAATGACGATCTCACTCCTTGGCCCGAGCCGGGAGAAGCACCAGGGTGCCCACCCTTTGCAGGGAAAGCAAAGGAATTTTTGTCGACTTTGTTAAAACAAATAATTCCGGGTGTGGAACAAAAGTTTGAGTTAAGTTCAAACTTGACTCGTGATTTGATGGGTGTTTCCCTTGGAGGATTTTTTACGCTTTGGCAATGGATGGATTGCGAGGTGTTCCATAACATCGCTTGTTTGTCAGGATCTTTTTGGTATATAGGTTTTTTAAAGTGGTTTGAAAGTCAGCAAATTCCCCCGAAGACTGGAAAAGCTTTCTTCCTTTTAGGGGAGGATGAACCCCATTCCCATGTCAAAGCATTCGATAGTGTGGGTAAAAACACTGAGGAAATTGTTGAGAAATTGAAAAATTCCGGAATTAAAGTTGATTTTAAATGGGTGCCCGGTAATCATTTCAGTCAACCCGTTCACCGCGCCGAACTCGCTTTAAATTTCCTCTATAATTGTGATTGAATCCTTTTTTCTAATGATACATAATCAAATTTTGTTAATGTTAAGCTTTAGCATATATTTTATCAGTTGAAACAAGAAAAATAAATTTCATGCAATCGGCGATTAATATCAGGCTGCTTTAGTGTCTTAAAAATTGAATTGAATGTAGTCAATTCCCATTTTGATAAATCAAATCCGGACTAAACTATTTTTAAATAATCAACCGTCAATAATTGCAATGTCATCGGAAATAATTCAGGAAATGATAGCTCTTTACAATAAAGAGCTATCCAACCATCTTTCACATTTCTTCAACACAGGGAAGGGAGAATATAGCTGAAAAATTTCTTACTCATCCACATGATTTGATTCATAAAGCTACAGGATGGATGCTTCGTGAGGTAGGCAATAGAGGAGGAAAGACTCAACTTATTAATTTTTTGAATAAATATAAAGTAATGATGCCACGAACCATGCTTCGTTATGCCATTGAGAGATTTTCAGACACTGAAAGAAATTTATTTATGCAAAAAATAAATTTGAAGTAAAACATATGCTATCCATTTAGGAATTTTTCAACATTAGATTTTCTCTCTATGATCATGGACTCTAATATCTATTAGGATAATTTAAACCTTTTGAATAAGGGGTTATAATGTTTTCCCAACCCAGACAATACATCTTGTTACAATCAGAAACTTTCATTATTTGTAATCATCCATTGGTTGATGCGGTCTTTTACGTTTTGTTTTAATTGTTTTTCATATAGCCATGGGTCGGCACTATGATAATCCCCGGTGTTAATAAAGTCTAGGATAGGTTTATAATTACCACCGTCATACCCTTCTACCACAAGAACATTATAATCCGGGTTTAAAGTCACGGTGATTGTATCATTCAAAATTGTCGTCGCAACTTCAGTCGACCAATTAACCGGATTAATACAGGCCACGTTCGGGATACTAATGATTGGCTTAGTATATTTCACATCCTTAACTGAATTATAACAAATTGTCACTCCTATGTCGAACGCATTTTTAGCAGGAATAATATTGGGACATTGGATTGTGTCACCCGGAGTTATCTTATACCCAATCACATAAGCTGCAACCATTTTGTCTCTGACACTGTCAGGAATAATTTTTATCAGTTCCACAATCGATTTCGCACCCTGACTGAAACCGGCCAAAACGAAAGGTCTACCTTGATGATTTTCTCTCAGATAATGGTCAAATGCATTTTTTACATCCTGAAATGAAACACTGAAATAACAGCTATCGATAAATGGCTCGTCTAAAGTAGCCCAAGTGTTGAGAGTAACGTGGCGATAATAAGGAGAATAAAACCGGTTGCCCTCTCCCATCATTGAAGCAAAACCTTTCATTTCTATGGCCATGTGCTCCCTATGTTTAGCGACTGAAGGATCTGCATAATGACTTATGACACTGTCGGATTTTAGCCAATCAAACTCCCAGGTGGCTGGTACATAAAATATATCTGCACCCGATCCTAAAGAATCGTTATCAACAACATACCACATTTGAGAATCTTTATAATCCACCTCCTTCGGGATATAATCGGTTGCCAATATTAAAGGAAATCCAATCATCACCAGAAAACCACCTATCAAATATCGAATATTCATTTTGATTACTATCTATTTAAGGACTTTATTTGCTGAATTTCTTATCTCTAGAATATCGCAATAGAATACAAATTTAATAAAACAAGAGATTATAATATGTTCCCTTGGCATAGATCTCTAGATGTGTTAAGAAAGTAATCTTTCCAAAATTCATCTCTTGGAACTTCTTACTTCATTTGGTATCTTTGCTTTGATAAAAAGAAATAAATGGATGAATGGAGTAAATCCGGAAATAAACGCTCACAATAAAGAAGAGTTTCCTCCTATGCACACAGCTGAGCATCTTCTCAATGGTGAAATTGCCAGACGATATAAATGTGGCCGTGCTTTCAGTTCCGAAAAATAAATTAGAAATTAAAATATGAGTAAATCTAAAGTTTTTTTCTGCCCACGAATTACGGCAGATAATCTCGTAAAAGTATATAGAGCGCTTGAACGGGAGGCCAAAGGAAGAGTTGCAGTAAAATTATCAACCGGTGAAGCCGGTAATCCAAATCATCTTAGCACAGATGTTATTAAAAAACTTGTACATCTTGTAGATGGCACTATCGTTGAATGCAATACAGCCTACGAAGGACGAAGAATGAATTCTCAGGATCATCTTCAGACGGCAGCTGAACATGGATTCACAGCCATATCGGAGGTAGATATCATGGACGCGGAAGGAGACATCTCACTTCCTGTAGGAAAAGGAAAACATCTGAAAGAAAATTATGTTGGAAAAAATTATTTGGATTATGACTTCACCATGGTTCTTTCCCATTTCAAGGGACATCCAATGGCAGGATTTGGAGGTGCTTTGAAAAATGTAGCAATCGGTATTGCTTCATCAGCAGGGAAAGCATGGATACATACGGCCGGAAAATCAAGGGAAGTCCCGGTAGATTGGGAAAATGTCCCTCCTCAGAATGATTTTCTTGAATCAATGGCAGAAGCTTGTGAATCAGTGTTTGACCATGCAGGTGATAATATTCTTTATATAAATGTGGCAAATAACCTTTCGGTGGATTGTGACTGCTGTGCCGAGCCGGAACCGATCAAGATGGAGGATATCGGTATTTTTGCTTCACTTGATCCGGTGGCTGTGGATAGAGCCTGTGTTGATGCCGTATATTCTTCCAAAGATCCGGGCAAAGTGCATCTTATCGAACGTATAGAAGAGAGAAACGGCACTTACCTACTCCAATATGCAGAGGAACTGGGATTAGGCAATAATGATTATGAACTAATAAATGTTGAACCGGTTAGCTCGGATTGAGCCCACAGAATCAAATAGATAGCTATAAAATAGCGGTGAATTATATTTAACTTTGCATATTGTTAAATGTAAATTTATAATGAAACCGGCAGAAAAACCTGTGATAAAAGCTAAGAATACCAGACTAAAAAATATTATTAGTCTGATAGTTTGTGTGATGATTATGCTTGTTTATCCTATATGGAAAGAGAGCAAGATTTTTGGCATCGACCTGCCCCAAGGGGAAGAGGAAGAAAAGATAGAGACTCTAACTCCGACAGATAACGGTTTCATTATAAACACAACAGAAATAGGTAAGGAAATCATCGGATATGGAGGCCCGACACCGGTAGAAATTACTCTCTCAAACGGCAAAATTCAAAAGATAACAGCTCTTCCTAACAAGGAGACACCTGAATTTTATGGAGCTATAAGAAACAGTGATCTTCTTGAAACTTTGGATGGAATGACTTTAGAGGAGGCCATAGACACACCGATTGACGGAGTTTCCGGTGCCACCTATTCTTCAAAAGCTATAATAGGAAATATAAAGGCCGGCATAGCCTACGCACTTGATGAAGATGCCGTAGCGATAGGTAAAGAAGCCGATTCCGAAAAATTGCCTGCAAAATGGTATGTGACAATCGCTATCATTCTTGCCGGAGGAATCATTCCTTTCTTTGTCAAGGATAAGAGATACCGAAATCTGCAACTGCTTTTGAACGTTTTGCTTTTAGGATTTTGGGGAGGAACATTCATTTCCTATTCATTGATGACTTCATACGCTACAAATGGAATAACAAAAGTTATTCTTATTCCCACAGCCCTGATGTTGATCGCAGCCTTCATTTATCCATTCTTTGGTAAGAAAGATTATTATTGCCAGTGGATGTGTCCCTACGGTTCTGCTCAGGAACTGTTGGGAAAATGTTTGAAATTCAAAATAAGGATGAAACCCTCTCTTATAAAATGGTTGAATTATTTCCGTCAGGCTCTGTGGTTTGTTTTAATGTGGCTCTTATGGACCGGACTTTGGTTTGACTGGATGGGATATGAGCCATTCGCAGCATTTTTCTTCACAGATGCCTCTGTTGTGACTTTAAGTATAGCCGGAGCTTTTCTTGTTCTTTCTTTGTTTATACAAAGACCTTATTGTCGGTTTGTTTGTCCGACTGGTTCGCTTTTCAAATATGCGGAGGGAAGTTATTAAATAATTTATAAAGCTATAAATAAATCTTTTGTTTGCTTTTTAGATTTTTAATGTGTATCCTACTTTCGGTGGATTACATTTCCACAAGAAAAGACAAAGTTGTCGGGTCCACCTTATTTGGGTGCAATAACACTGATATTCTCTCCTCTTTGGAATATACTGAAGACCAGAAACCGGTTGGTCAGATCTGCTACATGGGAGCATCTTGCAATCGCCACTCTTTTATATTGTCTCCTAATTGTGTAACTTTGTGTCTTACGTAGGGTTGTCATAATATCCTGGAAGATATGAAAAGGCTAAAATGATCTTTTTGCAGTTTTATTTTCTAAAACCCTTATAAAAAATTAATAATTGCTACTCAATATTTTATAGTATCAATTTATTGTATACCTTTATTGAAGAATGATCATATTAATGTATAACATTTATGAGAAATCAGTCAAATAAAATATTTTTAATCCTAATTTTTTCTTTATTATCAAATATTGTAATTCTAGGAAAAAGTTCAAATGTCGGTTATGAAGAAGATCCCGATAATTTTGAATCCTTTTGGCGCGATGGAATAAAAGTAATGGTGGGAAAACTGCCGATTTATGAAAGGGCGAATATAAATTCTAAGGTCATTTATGAAATACCTTACGGCACCAAAGGCAAATATAAATTAAGCAAGAATGACTATGCCTGGATGATGATAGATGCCGGGGGGCATGTGGGTTATACCTTGACAGATGGTTGTTCGTTTAACGGGATAAATGAAGAGAAAGGGAAAGCCTGGTTCGAATCTGAAATTAATAACATGATTGCGACACTGCGGGAAAACTCAAATGCCTATGATGAGGATTTATGCATGGAGGGTTATGAACAAGAGGCTCCTGTAATATATGAAAAATATGATGATAATCCCGGAGATATTTATTATGAACCCGGCGCTCCCAATCGTTTATTTTTTTACGTTGGAGGTTCTGTTTTAGCCTTTATTGTGTTATGGTTGATTTCAAGGTATGTTAACAATACATTAAGTTATTTCATTAAAACTTTCGGAGGTGGGGCATGCTTTATCTTGATAATTATAAACCTGGCCAAATATGTTGAGATAAGAAACGTTGATTTCCTTTTGCCATATTATGGAATAGTGGCACTCTTGTGGGCAGCCTGGTGGAAATATTATTTCTATAATATGGCCTTGGATTTGGAAATATCAAATGAAAATATCAAGGTTAGTTTATTCTGTACGATAGTAGCAGCTTGTATTTGGATTTTTGATCCCGTTGCAGAACTAAACAACTACAATGTTCTGATAGTGATAGTGGCAGCTATATTATTATGGATAATAGATAGTCCTACGCGCCGAAGATGTCCCAACTGTCATAAAATGAAGGCTATGTATTTCAATAGAAGGGAAAAAGCTGGGTTACTTACAGAAGAAACTAATAATTTGAATACTAAGCATGTGGAAACACGTAATATGACAGATCATATAGAGAAGGATTATGAAACCAGTAGAACTTATTATACAAATGTGTATCAAATGTGGCGTCATTATCATAGATGTATTTATTGCGGATATGAAGTTTCAAAAAAGAAGAAGGGAAATCGCATAGCAAGCGAAACACGGAGCCAAGTTATAGAGAAAGTGACCAAGAGTATTAACAAATGATAAATCCACCCTACATTTAATAGCCGCTATAACTGTCGAATAAAATTTTAAAACTAAAATAAAAAATAAAAATGAGTGAAGTGAAAGTCTTAAACACAGGCGAAAAATTCGCACATGTCTCTGTTGGCAGTTTCAAGGCATTTGAGGGAAAGCAGTTCGTAAAGGATGCAACAGGTGCCACCTCTTGTGAGATTTCATTTGGCACACTGCCTACAGGTGCTGAAGTGCCGTTCTTCCACAGTCATCGTGAAAACGAGGAGAATTATATCATTCTTTCAGGCTCCGGACGGTTTCAGGTCAATGATGAAGCTTTTGATATCAGAGAAGGTTCCGTAATAAGAGTTTCAACCAATTCTGACCGAAATATCAAATGCACGTCAGAAGAACCTTTGACATATGTGTGCATTCAAGCCAAGGAAGGGTCTCTCGGAGGCTATACCATGACCGATGCAGACATTAATCAAAGGGAAAATAAAATGTGACATATTCCCGGAAAGTTCCGGCTTCAGCTGCGGCGAAGCATAAAGCAAAAGAGAAGGTGGCATGGGAATTTCCGATGCCACTTTTTGTGAGCTTTAAAACAACATAACTTTGAGCCTTAAAACAACACGGTATATTTTGTTCTGATATAATTTTGCATCATCAAAATTTAAATGAAAAATTATGAAGAAAACAATCGTTATTATCGGAGCCGGTCCGGGATTAGGTTATGGCGTGGCAAAAAAATTTGGCAAAGAAGGTTATTTCGTAATTCTTGTTGCCAGGAATC